>NZ_JAKUGE010000004.1:0-185088 GCF_022663795.1 Bacillus cereus group sp. BfR-BA-01349 | reverse complement strand
TGCTTTTATTTTATCTTTTGAAGAAAATTTAGCCATAAAAAATGCACCTCCAATTGTTAGTTATGTGTCTAACAATTGGGGTGCACTTCATACATAAGGGACTTTTTTGCTGTGGACAACTTTATCCACAAAACCGATGAAATTGTTAGTAATTTTCAAAAACATTTAATATTTTTCTATATTAAAGCATATATCAGCTGTTTTAATTGTGGATATTTTTCTAAAAATTGTGGACAATGTGGATATAGTTGTTAATATTCCGACTTTACTGTTTAATGAAAGCGCAATCCTTTTGTGGATAACTCACTAAATTTTCTTTAAAAATAATAAAGAACCCTCTTTACATATACAAAGAGGGTTTCATATTAAGTAAAAGATTGTGCAAGAGCAGGTGATTTAATAGGTATATGACGCGGTTCTGCATGATTTTCCGCCAAAATTGCATCTACAATATGGCCAGCTGGCTCTGGAAGATAGATGCTTTTCATTGCTTCTTTCATTTGAAGAAGCTTCACATCATCTTGTAATAATGCCTCTGTTTTTGCAAAAACCTCACTATCATCGCGAATGACAACTGCTGCTCCCTTTCTTTCAAAGTACATCGCATTTTCATTTTCTTGTCCTGGAACAGGCTTATATAAAATGACAGGTACTTGCAACGCTGCTGCTTCACTTAATGTTATTCCGCCTGGCTTCGTAATCATACAAGAAGTAACACGGAATAATTCATCAATATTTTCAACATACCCAAACACTTTTAATGCATCGGAATTTTGCTTCTGTAAACTTAATAAATCCTGTTTTAAAGCTTCATTTTTCCCACAAACGACAACTACTTGTAAATTAGGCACTGACATAAATGATTGGCATAGTTCTTTTACATTTCCTAATACCCCATGAGCACCTGCTACAATTAGTAAAATCTTTTTATTCTTACATAACTGATATTTATTATATATGATTTCTGGATTTACCTTTAACTCAAAACTACTCCGAATTGGAATTCCTGTTTCAACAATTTGTTCCGCAGGTACACCGATATCAACCATCAATTCTTTCACATGATCCGTTGCAACAAAATAACGATCTACTTCTCGATGAATCCATATTTTGTGCACGCAAAAATCCGTTAATACATTATAGACAGGAATTGAAATACCTGTTTGTTTCTTTAATTCTGGTACAGCGATAATTGGAAATGTATTAATTACAATATCTGGTTTCTCCACCTGTAAAAGTGTTTTCAAACGTTTCCTTCCAAAGTTCGCATACCAAGATGCTATTTTCTTATCATAAATTTTTTCTACCCCGTAATAAAACAAACGATATAATTCTTTTCCTATTGTATAACTTTTTAAATATAGATATTTTGTAATGTCAGTTATAAATGGATGTGATTCTCCAAACAAGTCGCATACAATAACATCTTCAATTCCTTTTTGGCGAAATGTTTGTTCTAATGTTTTTGCTACTTGCACATGACCATTACCGTATTGTGCAGTTAATATTAAAACCTTGGGGTTTTTTATCAAACAAATCCACTCCTAGCTTTTTGTTTCTCCATATTGCATATACGACAATAGGAAAAACATTTTCCTTAAAAATTACATAAACAGATTCTAATAATTCCCTTTCAGCTATGTACCTGTCGTGGATATGCAAAGCATATAAGATTGACCCCTTAATCCTATCTGTGCTCATATCTTTACATTATACTTTCCTATAAGAGCTTTCGCAATAACTTACAAATGTTCTCTATTCCATGATACTCACTCTTTTACTTCTTAATTCTTTTTACTATTTTGATTTCCCTTTACAATTATGTAAATTTCTCCATTTATTCCGTACAAAATTATGGATATTCTACTTTCAGTATACTCTTTTATCAATATATACTCTAGATTTTATTGTAAAGAAAGCAAAAAGCCTAATCCAATATTTGGATTAGACCGCTTGTAAAATATATTTAGCATGTTCTACATTTTTCTCAGTAGGTGGTTCTACATTTGCGAGTGGATACTTGTGTCCAAGCGCCTCCCATTTATATACACCAAGCTTATGATATGGTAACACTTCAACTTTTTGAACATTAGACAGACTTTGAATAAAGCTAGATAGTTTTTGTAGATCCTCTTCATTATCCGTAACACCAGGAACTAATACGTGTCGTACCCAAATCGGTTTATTCTTATCCGATAAATAACGAGCAAATTGTAAAATATGTTCATTTGGTTTCCCTGTTAATTTACGATGCTTTTTGGAATCGATATGTTTCAGATCCAATAAAACTAAATCTGTATAATCCATTAAAATATCTAGCTTATTTTGGAATTCTGGTTCCTCAGAATAACAACCACCAGAAGAGTCGATTGTTGTATGGATACCAGCCTCTTTACACTTTTTAAACAACTCAATTAAAAAGTCTAGCTGTAATAATGGCTCTCCACCGCTAACTGTTATACCGCCTCCGGAAGCTTCAATAAATGGAAGGTAACATGTCACATCCTGCATCACTTCTTCAACTGTTATTTCTTTACCTTTACCGATTTCCCACGTATCAGCATTATGACAATATTGACAACGTAATAAACACCCTTGTGTAAATATGACATAACGAATCCCTGGGCCATCAACAGTACCACAAGACTCTACAGAATGTATTCTTCCTTTTACCATGTTACTTCCTCCTTTATTGAAACAGCCTCCCTTCACTATATATTAAGAGCGAAGGGACACTTTTTTCATTTACATGCTTTCATGCATTGTACGGTTAATTACATCAATTTGTTGTTCACGAGTTAATTTAATAAAGTTTACAGCGTAACCAGATACGCGAATTGTTAATTGTGGATATTTCTCAGGATGTTCCATTGCATCCATTAATGTTTCACGGTTAAATACGTTAATATTTAAGTGGTGGCCTTCTTTTACTGCATAGCCATCAAGCATTGATACTAAGTTACGTACTTGTACATCATCTTCTTTACCAAGTGCTTTCGGAATAATAGAGAATGTATTAGAAATACCATCTTGTGCATCTTCATATGGTAATTTAGCCACAGATAATAATGAAGCTAATGCACCTTTTGTATCACGTCCATGCATTGGGTTCGCACCTGGTGCAAATGGTTCTCCAGTACGGCGGCCATCTGGAGTATTACCAGTTTTCTTACCGTATACAACGTTAGATGTGATTGTTAAGATTGACATTGTATGAACAGAATTTCTGTATGTTTTATGTTTACGAAGTTTATTCATAAATGTTTTTACAAGATTTACAGCAATCTCATCTACACGATCATCATTGTTACCGTATTTAGGGAAATCTCCTTCAATCTTGAAGTCAACTGCAATACCATTTTCATCACGAATTGGTTTTACTTTTGCGTATTTAATTGCACTTAATGAATCTGCTACTACAGATAGACCAGCAATACCTGTTGCCATTGTACGAAGAACGTTTGTATCATGAAGTGCCATTTCAATACGTTCATAGCTATATTTATCATGCATGTAATGGATAACATTTAATGTGTTTAAATATAGACCCGCCAACCATTCCATTGTCATATCAAACTTATGCATAACTTCTTCATAATTTAATACTTCAGAAGTAATTGGTGCGTACTCAGGACCAACTTGTGCTTTAGATTTTTCATCTTTACCACCGTTAATCGCATATAGTAATGCTTTTGCTAAGTTTGCACGTGCGCCGAAGAATTGCATTTGTTTACCAATTCTCATTGCAGATACGCAACATGCAATACCGTAGTCATCGCCGTAGTCAGCACGCATAATGTCATCATTTTCATATTGAATTGCTGATGTTTTAATAGACATTTTCGCACAGTAGTTTTTAAAGTTCTCTGGTAATTGTTTAGACCAAAGAACTGTTAAGTTTGGTTCTGGAGCTGGTCCTAAATTATCTAATGTATGCAAGAAACGGAATGAGTTCTTTGTTACTAATGGACGACCATCTAATGCCATACCACCGATAGACTCAGTTACCCAAGTTGGGTCACCAGAGAATAATTCATTATAATCAGGTGTTCTTGCAAATTTCACAAGACGTAATTTCATAATGAAGTGATCTACAATTTCTTGTACTTCTTCTTCTGTTAAAGTACCATTTGCTAAATCTCTTTCAATGTAAATATCTAAGAATGTAGAAGTACGTCCAAGACTCATTGCAGCTCCGTTTTGCTCTTTAATTGCTGCAAGATATGCGAAGTATAACCATTGGAATGCTTCTTGCGTGTTTGTTGCTGGCTTAGAAATATCGAAGCCATGAGAAGCAGCCATTTGTTTTAACTCTTGAAGTGCACGCATTTGCTCAGATAATTCTTCGCGTAAACGCATTGTCTCTTCGCTCATTACACCGCCAGTTAAATTTAAATCAGCTTTTTTCGCTTCAATTAAATGATCTACCCCATATAACGCTACGCGGCGATAGTCACCGATAATACGTCCACGTCCGTATGCATCTGGAAGACCAGTAATAACACCTGACTTACGAGCAGCTCTCATTTCTGGTGTATAAGCATCAAATACACCTTGGTTATGAGTTTTTCTCCAATCTCTAAAAATACGACTAAGTTCTTTATCCATTTCGTATCCATAAGATTCACAAGCTTGTTCTGCCATACGAATACCACCATATGGTTGTAAAGAACGCTTAAACGGTTTATCAGTTTGGAAACCGACTACTTTTTCAATATCTTTATTTAAGTATCCTGGGTCATGTGATGTAATAGAAGAAACAATTTTTGTATCCATATCAAGAACGCCACCGTTTTCACGTTCTTTTGTTGTTAAATCCATTACTTGATCCCAAAGTTGTTTCGTTGCTTCAGTTGCTTCTGCTAAGAAAGATTCGTCCCCTTCGAAAACGTTTACATTATTTAAAATGAAATCGCGAACATCAATCTCTGCTTTCCATTTTTCACCTTTAAAGTTTTCCCATGCGTTTTTAACATTTTCTAATACTTGAGTCATCCTAATCTCCTCCATTTTTGATTAGTACAGGACTAAGATTTTTTATATAACAGCTTACACACTTAGAATACTACTTTTTTACGAAAGTGAACGAAATAGTTGTGACATGTTTGTGAAATTTTGAGCAAACTACTATATATATAGTGTTAACTTCATTTAAAAGTCTTTAAAATTAACTCTTTCCTTAATTGTATTTTTTTGGTACCCTTATATACAAGTCCTATTTTGTAATATAAGAACAATACCCATTGTAGAGCTGTAATACTCTTATCTCCTAATCTGTTATAGTTTTTATAACAGAACAAAAAAGTGTACACATGTTGTACACTTTTTTTGTTACTTCTATAAAACATCTCTTTTTCTATTGCCATCATAGAATCCGCCACGATTGTCTGTTAATGCAATTATTTGCTCTAGTCCCTCTATATGATCACCTATAATTCGAAGTACAGCTGGAGGGTGACCTATTTTTGCGAAATGTTCACTGGGACGAATACGATTCATCTTATCAACCTCAACACGATATACACATGCAATTTCAAATCCAGAAAGAAGAGCCTTCACTTGTGCTACACAAGGTGACAATAAAGATTTATACCCAATTGCTTTCAAACACTTTTGGCTAAATGCATTAGGTACCGCAATAAGTGAGCCTACCCCTAAATCCTTTCTATCACAAGCTAAATTTAGTGCATATTTAAATGCAGTTACACGATGAAGCGGTACTCTTAAATCTAAATAATGATTTAAATCATTTAATGCGACGTCCTTTCCATCTGCTATAGCTTTTGCAAAAGGATATAGCTCACTCGCTGGAATAACAAAATCGCCGTCTATAAATAACACAATTTCTCCTTTTGCAAAATACGTTCCAAGTGAGCGCCCTACATCATTTCCGAGTGCTTCTTTATATACAATTGTCGTTGCCCCTTTGTCTTTTGCAATTTTTTTCGTTTTATCTGACGAACCATTTACGACAACGATAATTTCGAAGGGTTCAATTTTGCGAAGCTCTTCTATAACGTTTCCAATTGTTTTCTCTTCATCTTGTACGGGAATAACAACAGATAGTTGCTTTCCTTTATACAAATTAGATGTGACACCCCATCCTTGATAAAACTCTTCAAAACTTAAAGTATGATAGACACTATCCCTTTTCCTATTTCCATCATAATATCCTCCGCGCTCATCACTGCTTAATATCCGTGCCGCTACTGCTTCTATATGATCACCTATCATTCTTTTTTCAGATTGGGAAAGATTTGTTCCATATGCAGCATGCTGGAATGGACGAAATTTATTTGGCGTAATAACGTCAATGGCGCAATGACGACTAATTGTCCATTTACTTTGAAGTAGGCGTAAATGAGCCACAATAGGATTAACAAAACATTCATATCCGATGCTTTGAATGACTTCTTTCGTCAGCGCATGAGGTACATCTAATAAAGAATTAATTTTTAATTCTTCACGCTCTAACATTGCATTTAATATTTGGCGCCATACTGTAATAGAAGTAGGTTTTTGCCTTTTTAAAAATAATGCATCCAAATTATTTAAAACTACATCTGCCTGATCGTATAAAATCGGATTAAGGAATAATTTTAATTTTGAAGTTTGAATAGCAAAATCACCATCTATAAATAGTAATACATCACCTATCGCATGTTTTGCGCCGACTGCACGTCCAACATCGTTCCCTAGTAGCTCTGTATGTTTGATTACTTTACACCCTAAACGATCTGCAACATCTTCTGTTCCATCATTACAACCGTTTGCTACTACAATAATTTCTACTGGATTTAATGGTCTTACCGATTGAATAACGTCTGAAATCGTATCGACCTCATTACATGCAGGAATAATAACAGATAATGACTTAGCCATTGTTTTGTTCACGAAACCACTTAATTGTTTCCTTCAATCCGTTTTTCCACGTTACTTTCGCTTGAAATTGAACAAGCTCTTTTAATTTTGTTACGTCTGGTCTTCTATTTGGAATTTCTTCAAAACCATAAGGATATACTTCTTCAAAAGGCACTTGTACAATCTTTGAAGAAGAATTCGTTAATTTTTTAATTACTTCTGCTACTTCTTTTATGCTCTTTTCATTCTCAGAACCTATATTAATAATCTCACCATTTACCTTCTCATCCATTGCCCGAATCGTTGCCTCTACCGCATCACTTACATACGTAAAGCAACGTGTCTGCTTTCCATCTCCATATACGAGAATGTCTTCTCCTTGCAAAGCCGCACTAATAAATCGCGGGATTACCCCTGCATACGGACCATCTTTCGCTCTTGGACCATAAATATTAAAATATCGAACAATCGTTACCGGTAAACCTTCTAATGCGTATCCTAAACATAATGTCTCTTCCAACGTTTTACAAACTGCATAACTCCAACGAATTTTAGAAGTGGCCCCGTATAATCGATCTCCCTCTTCAGAGAAAGGCGGCTTGGCCTTACCATATACTTCTGAAGTAGAAGCAAAAACTACTTTCTTCTTTCCTTTTAACGCTGCTTGTAAAATATTTCTCGTCCCATCAAAATTCGTTTCTATGAGCTCTATACTTTTTTCCATTGTTGTTTTCACACCTAAAATTGCTGCTAAATGAAACACGACATCATGCTGATCTACTAATTCATAAATAGAATTTTTATCTAAAACACTTATTGGAATAACACGGATTTTTTTCATTAACTCTTCATGGTACTTATTTTTACCTTTATAAAAGTTATCCACAACAGTGACCTCATAACCTCTTCTCATCAACTCTTCAGCTAAATGCGACCCGATAAATCCGGCCCCACCTGTAATTAAACATTTCTTACTCATTTGCTCACCTTCTTTACAATCCCGCGTGTATCTATTACTCGGTCCATTCCTTTAAAAAGCTTCCAATCAATATTAGAATGATCCGTTAAAATTAAAATACAATCCGCTTTTTTAACTTTTTCTTCATCTAAAGAAACAGATTGATACACCTTATCTCCAATTTCCGCGAAAGAAATATAAGGATCATGATATTCTATCTCGTATCCTTGATTTCTTAATAATTGAATAATCGGTAACGCTGGTGATTCTCTCAAATCATTTACATCTTTCTTATAAGCAATTCCTACAATTAAAACTGATGCAGGTGATTGCACCATGCCTTTTACTTTTCGGACTATTTTCTCTGGCATTTCTTCATTAATTATATGTGCTGCCTCAATTAATTGACTAATTGCCCCATTCTTTTTTATTCTCCATTGAAAATATAAAGGGTCTACTGGAATGCAATGTCCTCCTATTCCTGGTCCTGGCCAATATGGGGTAAATCCAAACGGTTTTGTAGATGCGGCTTCAAGCGCCTCATAAAAATCAATTCCTAAACTTTCACATAGTGTGTTTAGTTCATTTACTAAAGAAATGTTAACTAAGCGCTGAATATTTTCAAATAGCTTGCACATCTCTGCTACTTTCGGAGAGCTAACAGGTACAACTTCGTCAAAAATGGTACTATATAAATCCTGTACCTTTTGTCTACACTTTTCTGTTTGTCCACTAATAACTTTTGGAATAGCTTGAACTGAATATTGACTATTTGCTGGATCAATTCTCTCAGGGGAATATCCGATATAGAAATCTTCCCCTACCTTGTTACTATTTTGAGAAATAATAGGTAGGATGACTTCTTCAAGTGTGCCTGGATATGTGGAGCTTTCAAAAATGAAGGTTTGTCCTTTTTGAAGGTTTTGTTGTATATAATGCGAAGCTGAAATGAGGGCACTTAAGTCTGGTTCTCTTTGTTCATTAATTGGAGTCGGGACGGTGACAATAACATAATCACTATTTTGAAAATCAGCAATGCCTTGATCCGGTGTGTTTACTGTTAATTTTTTTTTCGTCAATAAACTTTGTAACTCTTTAGAAGAAACATCTGGAATATAACTTTCTCCTTTTATAATTGAGTCTATTTTTCTAATATCTTTATCTAATCCAAGTACTGTATGCCCTCTTTCTGCAAAATGTACCGCTAAAGGAAGGCCAACATACCCTAACCCAATAATAGCTACTTTACTACTATTCATTTGTATTCTCTTCTTCCCTTCTCAATTGTTGAATGATATCTCTATCTCTATCTCCATCAGTAAAGCCACCACGTTCGTCCGTACGTTGTAATAAATACGTAACCGCCTCAAGTTGATCACCGAAAATACGATCAAACGCTGAAATACGCCCATTTACAAATTCGTGTTGCTCTGGACGTACTCGATTTGTTTTTATAACATCTACTAACTCTACTGTTGTAATAGAGAATCCTTCTAAAATAGCTTTCACTTGTGCTAATGGCGGAATGATAAGGGAGTCATATCCTATTCTCTCTATTACCTTCTTATGCATGGCATGTGGTATAGCAGTTAGTGAGTTATTCCATAAATCTGGTCTTTTCGCTACCAAATTCAAAAAGTATTTTCCCATACTAATTGGATCTGCTGGATGAAACATATCTAATAAGCATTGTAAATCATTTAACACCACGTCATTTCCATCTTCAACAGCATGTAAAAATGGAGTGAGTTTTTTTGCTGGAATAACAAAATCACCATCAACGAATAAACAAATATCTGCCGTAGCATGCATGGCCCCTATTGCTCTTGCTACATTATGTCCAAGCGCCTTCGTAAATTTAACTACAATAACATTCTCTAGCTTTGCCTGTTTAACAGTCTCAACATCTGCTCCATTCGCGACAACTATAATTTCATCTACACCTGCTTCTTTCACTTCTTGTATAACAGACCTTATAGTTATTTTTTCTTCTGATACCGGGATAATGGCACTATATTTCGCTTTTTTCTTTTGTAATAAAACTGGTTTATACTTTCCTACAAACGCTCTATCTCTATTGTCCTCTGAAAAACCACCGCGATTCCCGTATGTTTCGATTACGTATTGTAAAGCACGCAAATGATCACCCATAATACGACTAGTCGCTTTCGGATAAGGAGAGCCAGGTGATGTGCCCGTATGGACAGGACGAACTTTATTTGTGTAAATGACATCAACTGAAGCCATATCAGAAATATCTACTCCTCTAGACATCGCCATTGCTTGAAATAATGCTGGATCTGCTAAATTCCACCACCCCAGTTTTTCAATCACTTTACGACTTATCGCATGTGGTATTGCAATTAAAGATCCTACAACAAACTCCTTCTTGTTCAAATAACGATTTAACATATATTTTCCAACCGTCGTATAATGCGGTCTCATCTTCAAATAAACGGACCATGTTAAATTATTTAAAACAATCTCATGTCCTTGCTGTATTCCTTTAATAAAATTGTATAATTCTTCACTTTTCATGACGATATCACCATCTAAAAATAAAACAATTTCACCTTTTGCTTCTCTAGCACCAATTGCCCGTCCCACATCATTACCAAGGGAATATCTATAATAAATCACACGGCAATTATGCTGTAGCGCTATTTCTTTCGTACCATCTGTCGATCCATTATCTACTATGATAATTTCATATGGTTCGAGCTTTCTTACTTCTCCTAAAACTTTTGATAAAGTACTTGCTTCATTATGCACTGGAATAACAACTGACACTCTCATACTTGTATCACTCTTACCCTTCCAAGCGAACATAAGCAATAATAGGAATACGCACAATTACATCTTCTGGTGGTCCATAAGAAGGAGAAGTACGAACAATTACTGCCCCATCCGTCACAGATAAAAGAACGCCTGCAATGATTTCTACAGCTGTCACAACTTGTACTAGTTCCCCAACATGGTTACGTAATTCATCAGTAAATAACATATATAACGCTCCTTTCTTACGCTTCTTTAATTGATATAATACTTGTAAATGGTAATAAAACTTCTGTTCCTATTCCTTCTTGCAATGTTAAGAAGTCATCACCAACTGCTACAATAACGCCTGTTAACTGTCCCACTGTCACAGTAATTTCTACGTTTTTACCTAAATACTGCTCTGCAATTTCTTTAAAAGGTGATGTAGTACATTCTTTTAAAATGTTACAAATAATAGATTGAAATCTACTTGATTCAATAACTTCTTCAGTAGCTTGCTTAGAGTTTCTTTGAATAAATCTCGCGAAGTTTTGTGAAAATAAAAGTCTTTCCACAGCAGGTAATAACTTATTATCTAAAAAATAATCTAATTGCCTATTAAACAATCTCGATAATTTATGCCAATATTTTCTGAACAGACACATACACTTCTCCTCCTATTATTTATAGATTATAAAATTTCACATCCATACATCTTAATGTATACAAAATAGATATTTTTGTGATAGGTAAGACATACATTTTCTAAAAGAAATATTTAGTTCAAGGCATAAAAAAAACTATCCAAAAGGATAGTTTCTTACACTTCAATATTCCGCAATATCGAATAAATATCGTTATTCACTTTACCAAATGATTTAATGTTATTTTGAATGTTAGATAATAAAACAACATATACACTACCATTTTTACTAAATCCGTTTAAGCAATTCCATCCTGGCATTACACCGTGATTCGAATAGCTTCCTGGGTCTACGTACCATCCAAACCCGTAATCCTTTTTTCCACCCGTAAACATTTGATCGTAACTCTCTTTTGAAATTAATTTACCAGAGAATAGTGCTTCGTTAAATAAATATAAATCATGCGCACTTGTGTATATATCACCACAACCATATAGTTGTGACATGCTCGGAATATTAGGTGTTGTCATATTATTATTTACTATTTTATAACCCGTTGATGGGAATCTTGTTTGTTCTAACGCTGTACCAAAACCAGAATGTTTCATACCCGCAATAGCAAAAATATGTTGTTTAATATATTCCTCGAGCGACTGTCCACTTACCTTCTCGGCAATGTATGCAAGTATAGAGTAGTTCGAATCAGAATACTTCCACTTCTCTCCCGGACCACCAATACGCTTTTGATTTCCTATCCGCTTTATCAGTTCTTCATGAGAAATATCTTCTTTTCCCTGCTCATATTCGGGAATCCCTGATGTATGTGTTAATAGATGTTTTAGCTGAATACTATTACCTTGAGGAAAATTTGGAATATACTTTGCAACAGTATCTTCTACTTGTAATTTATTTTGATCTTTCAACTGCATAATAGCAGTTGCTACAAATGCCTTTGAAATAGAACCAATATAAAAAGTCGTCTCTGAATTATTCGGTACTTTCTGTTCTTTATTTGCCATACCGTACCCTTTATTCAAAAGAACTTTTCCGTTCTTCACAATAACAGCTGTCCCGCTAAATCCTGCGTTTTGTAAATACTGGTCCAATTGAGCGTTTTCATTAATTTCTTGAGGTGGTCCCTCGGGAAGCTTCTCCACAGCTTGCGCTTGCTTCACTTGTTCTTCCTGCTCTTTTTGTTTTTGCTTCTGTACTTCTTGTTTCTTTTTTTCTTCTTTCTTTTTTAGCTCTTCTTGTTTCTTCATTTCTGCTGCCGCTTTTAAAGTTTCTTCTTTCTTATTATGCGCAACAATTTTTGTATACATGAAATATACAAGTGATAATAGTAAGACGAGAATGATTGTTCTGTTTATGTATACAATCGGCCGACGTACTTTCCCATTCGCATTATTTTTTTCCTGATCCATAATTGCTTTTTTCCCCTTACTCACCAATAATTTAATTCCTTTACTAAAGATTCGTTTTAGTAGATTATGGATAATCCACTCTATATCATCCCTACTTTATCACGCACTGCACATATTACCAACCTATATGTACAAAAAAGAAAAAGAAAATTTACAAAAGTAAGATTCCCGTTAAATTATTAACAAAAAAAGAGGATATCCTCTAAAAAATTGATGTTATCAATCTTTTTGGACATCCTCTTATCTCATTATTTATACGTGTTTTTTCATATCATCGGCAACAGATTCAACATTTGTACCTACGATAACTTGGACACTTGTATTACTTAATTTCATAACACCTTTTGCACCAGCACGTTTTAATGCTGCTTCATTTACTTGACCAGCATCTTTTACTTGTAAGCGTAGACGTGTTGCACAGTTATCAATAACTGTTAAGTTTTCTTTTCCGCCTAAAGCTGCTACATAAGTTTCACCAATTGAACCTGCAACTGGTGCCTCACCATCTTCAACTAACTCATCGTCATCTTCACGACCAGGAGTTTTTAAATCGAACTTCTTAATTAAGAAGTAGAATACTATGAAATAAATTGCTGCGTAAATTAAACCGATACCTGCTAGTAAGACTGGTTTTGTTGCAATACCGAAGTTTAAAGCGTAATCGATTGCACCGGCACTAAATGAGAAACCATCATGAATGCCAAGCGATGTTGTAATGAATAAAGAAAGACCTGTTAGTACAGCATGAATACCATATAATACTGGTGATAAAAACATGAATGAGAATTCAATAGGCTCTGTAATACCAGTTAAGAATGAAGTTAATGCTAGACCAGCTAACATACCAGTAACTGCTTTACGCTTTTCTGGTTTAGCAGCTGCAATCATTGCGAAACATGCTGCTGGTAAACCGAACATCATAACTGGGAAGAAACCAGTCATAAACATACCTGCTGTTTTGTCACCTGCAAGGAAACGAGCAATATCACCATTAACAACATTACCTGCTGCATTTGTAAAGTCCCCAAATACAAACCAGAAGTATGTGTTCATTACGTGGTGTAAACCAATTGGGATTAATAAACGGTTTAATAAACCAAATAATCCTGAACCAATTGCACCTAAATTAACAATTCCATGAGCTAATGCATCAATACCATTTTGAATTGTTGGCCAAATTTGTGCAAATAGAATTCCTAATATCAGCATCACGACTGATGTAACAATTGGAACGAAACGTTTTCCAGCAAAGAAACCTAACCATTCTGGAAGTTTAATCTTATGGAATTTATTATAAAGAAGTCCTGCTATAACACCAACAATAATACCACCTAAGACTTCCATATCTACTTTAGTCGATAATTCAGCAGCCTTAGATACTTGTGTCATTGTATCCGCAAGCTTAGATGGATCTACATTTGCGCTATTACCTATTAAATCTTGGACTTTACCTAATTTATCTTGTAATTCAGCAGTTGAATACCCTTTGCTAAGTGCATCAATACTATTTTTCATAACAAGATAACCAATTGCACCTGCAAGACCTGCTGCACCACTACCATCCACTGAAAGACCGATTGCAATACCAATTGCAAAAATAAGTGCTAAGTTATCAAAAACTGCTGCGCCGGCCTGTGCCATAACAGGAATATCAAATACATCTGGTTGCCCTAAACGAAGCAATAATCCTGCTGCTGGTAGTACTGCGATCGGAAGCATTAAAGCTTTACCAATACGTTGTAAAAACTGCAACATTTTAATTCCCCCTAATCAAATTTATGAAATCGTTATCATTATAAGTACGCTTTAGAAAACGCTTTCTATTACATAACCATAATAACATATAGTTGTATAGATGTGTAGTTTTTATTTCTGAACTTTTTATGGATAAATCTCCTATTTCCAAACTGTTATATAAAAGGAAAATTATCCTTTTTAAAATACAGAATACTCGAAACGAAAGACCTATTATAGCACATTGAACTTTCGTTTTATCATTCCACTTTTTCATGTTATTATTTATTTCCGAGCATATCGGGAAAAGTAAACTTAGTTAATTCAAAATAGGAGCGTTGGTACTATGCAGTGCATTGAAACAAACAACTTACAACAGTTGTTAGAACACGTAAAACCATATACGAAAAAAGGAAAACTTGCTACTTATATCCCCGAACTAGGAAATGCAAATCCAGACGATTTAGGGATTGCCATTTTCCATAAAGAAACAGAATATATCCATGCAGGCAACTCACAAACACTATTTACTCTTCAAAGTATTTCCAAAGTAATTACACTTGCCCTTGCCCTTTTAGACCGTGGTGAAGAATATGTATTTTCTAAAGTTGGAATGGAACCAACGGGTGACCCATTTAATTCTATTATTAAGTTAGAAACGACAAGTCCATCCAAACCCCTTAATCCAATGATAAATGCAGGGGCTTTAGCTATTACAAGCATGCTAGCAGGAAAAGATAACGAGGAAAAAATGGAACGTATTCTTCATTTTGTACGTGAAATAACAGATAATCCTACTATTAATTATTCCTCTAAAGTTGCCGATTCAGAACTAGAGACAGCTTACCTAAACCGTTCACTTTGTTATTATATGAAACAAAACGGAATTATCGATTGTGATATTGAAGAACTTATGGATTTATATACTCGTCAATGCGCAGTTGAAGTAAACTGCATCGATTTAGCACGTATCGGCTTAATTTTTGCAATGGATGGATATGATCCATATAAGAAAAAACAAATTATCCCTAAGCATATTACAAAAATTTGCAAAACATTTATGGTCACATGTGGTATGTATAACGAATCTGGTGAATTTGCAATTCGTGTTGGTATTCCTGCAAAAAGTGGTGTAGCCGGTGGTATTTTTGGCTGCGTAAAAGGAGACATGGGAATCGGTATTTTCGGACCAGCTTTAGATGCAAACGGAAATAGTATTGCCGGTTTTAAAATTCTTGAACTTCTTTCTGCTCAAGAAGGTTGGAGCATTTTTTAATCGTGAGTTATCCTGCTATACTAGCAGGATTTTTTATTTCGCCAAAACCTCACTTTTGTCAGTTATCAATCCTCTTACAAAAACAGTGCTGAAAGTTTCTCTATATCATGCATATTTGTTCCCCCCTCCTGAATAATATAGTACAACCTAGCGCTATATGTGGAGGTGTGAAAGATGAAACTAATATTTCAAATGGGAAAACAACCTGTTCTTGAAAAAACAATCCTTCTTTTTATATTAAGTATTGTAGAAAGCTTGAAGTTAAAAGTTGTTTCACTCGACGAAGCTCACCGATACATATTCAATTTAGAAGTACTTGAATTATTAATGGATCGGAACATCGATGATCAAGTACTTGAACTTATTCATTTCGGGATGGGACTTGAAGACATTTATCATGTGCTTCCTGAAGAACTTGAGCATACGATTGAGGAATTAAAGTGGCTTTGCATTCAAGTATTAAGTGAGTACAGTATGCATGAAGAATCCGAACAATTAATTGAAGATATACGGTAAAAAAGCACCTATGTAGGTGCTTTTAATGTTTTTTCAAACTATTTTTATACGCCTCAATATTTACTGGTAGCTCTTCCTCTTCCAAAGTATGTTCATTTACATCTTTATGAATGAACGCACCTTTAGGTGGTTGATGATCATGCCCTTTTTTCTTATGATCAAATGCTTTCCCGCGTCCCATACAAATCCCCCTTTCTTAAAAGAAATCCGTATTAGTATGGAGAAAAGTACGTCGATATATGCAATCTCTTGCTGTATTTCCAAGGAAATACTCGAACCTTGTTTTCTACTCTCCTTACAACAACTGATCGATCCCAATAAGAATTAATAATAGTCCTGCGATAACTGTCGCCCATTTCCCTAAGTATTCTGCTAAAAATCGTTTTCCTACATACGCAAAACCACTAATACAAATAAAACTAAACACCCCAGAAATAGTCGCTGTAAGCCAAAGATTTAAATTTGTTACCCCTGCATCAAATCCACCTGCAATATTATTAATAGACAACGCAACTCCTAAAACAATTGCTTCTGAGAAACTAATTGTTTTAGAACCATCAAAATCTGCTTTTTCCGGATTACGTAAAATGCCCATAAGTACATTATCATCTTTAGAACCTGCAGTATTTTTTTGACCCAAGAAAGGCTGGCACAAAATAAACACACCGATTATCCCTAAAACGATTGCTCCAATCAGATTTGCTGTAAACTCTGAAATAAATAACGCAATCCAGTTTCCAAAAAATCCAGCTAGTAAAGTAAATAAAAATCCAAAGAATGCGATGATAAAATTGTTAAACCACGAAATACGAATTTTACGAATGCCATATGCAATTCCAACACCTGCATTATCTAAATTAGAAGCGATCCCGATTAAAAAAATTGAAAATAAGCCTACTGTACTCATAAATAGTCACCCCTTTTTCTCACTTTTCAATGCATATTATGAAAATGTTGAGCAACTGTGCCTGTCTGTTTCATATACTTGTAATAAATGCTCAATATTTTTTCAATACTAAAAAAGGAGTGCCTACACTATGGCTAATGAAAACCCGAATGATCGGCTTGGCAAATTAATAAAAAAACTTTTAAAAGAACGCGCCTTATCTATGCGCCAACTAGGAATACTTACAAATATTGATCCTGCAACAGTCTCAAGAATTATTAATGGAAAACAACCGCCAAAACAAAAACATCTACAAAAATTTGCAGAATGTCTTCAAGTTCCACCCCAATTGTTATTTGATGAAATGTACCCTGATTCTCCTCACATAAATAAAGAAAAAACAGATATGTACACATCTCTTGATACCATTCAGCAAACGCTGCAATCCTCTAACTTATTCGATTTCGATTACACTACAACTCGCGTAAAACAAGAACTCGAAAATTACGAACGCTATGCCCAGACAACAGAAGGCGAAAAACGTATTCATGACAGTTTCGCAAGCAAATTAGAGCAAATTGATAGTGCTGGTCCTTTTATTGAACAATTAACAGATATGTATCAACAATTTTGCAATGAAACCATTTCAAAAGAAGAACGTGCAGTTCTTGGGAGCGCATTACTGTATTTCATTTTATCGACAGATATTATTCCCGACTATCTCTTTCCAATTGGCTATTTAGATGATGCGATCGCCGTTGAATTAGCAAAAGAGAAATTACTTGAAATAAAACGAAAGACATAGCAAAATAAAGAACTATTTCAGTTGTTTATTTTCACCTCTGAAATAGTTCACTAAAAAATCGTACAAGTATACATACTCGTACGATTTTACTATACAAATCTATTTTTTCGTGTGGCACCATTCATATATAAATGCTGTTATTACTTTTGTAAATTCAATTAACTGTTCAATTTCAACTTTCTCATTTACAGAATGTGCTTCTTCTAATGTACCTGGTCCATATATAATCGCTGGAATATGAAACTCACTAAACCAACCGCCATCAGTTACCGTTGCAGACATATCTAAAATTGCATTTTTTGATAAAATAGACTCGTGTACTGAGCTAAGTTTTTTTACAGCTGCATGTTCCCTATCTACTTCTAATGAAGGGAAAATTTCACCACGATCTACAATCATTGATTCTCCGCCCCACTTAAATTGTGGCGGATTTTCACTTAACCATGGATCGGCAGCTGCTACCTTTCCAATATATTCTTCAATTTCTTTTATTATTTGTTCATGTGTTTCGTTCGGATAGAAGTGCACTGTTATCCATAACTGGCACTCATCCGCAATAAACGCCGCATGCCTTCCCCCCTCAATAACAGCTGGATTAATTGTTGTTGTTCCAGATGGATAGCCTTCATATGTTTTCATGACTGCCCAGTGACGCTCTAATTCTTGTAAGCTCTGCACAATTTTCATCATTTTTTCAATCGCACTCGCTCCAAATAAACGTCCTCCAGCATGGATCATTTGTCTGCGCGTTGCATCATGAAACGTTTGCGGACTTTTCACTGTAATCCATCCAGTAATGACACCACCTTGCCCTTGCATATGTAAATTACTCGTATCCACTACGACTGCAAAATCAGCATCGTAACCTCGCCTGCAGCATTGAAGTGTTCCTGCCTCTCCAACTTCTTCCCCTATTACTGATTGAAAGATTAAATCTCCAGGTAATTCAATACCAGCTTCTTGTAAAAGTTGAATGGCAAATAGCGCTCCAGCCAGCCCACCTTTCATATCTGCTGCGCCACGTCCAACTAACCAGCCATCTTTTATAAATGGATCAAATGGATCAGTTTCCCACGCCTCATCTGCTGACACTTCAGCTACATCCATATGACCATTAATAATAAGACTTTTATATGAGTCACTTTTTATTCCTTTTTTTACCCCAACAACGTTCGAATCATTCGGATATACATCCCATTTATTAATACTAAAATTTCGTTTTCTTAAAAACTCTGCAACAAATTCTTGCGCTTCATTTGTATTTCTCGCTGGCGGTGCTGGTGTTTCAAAACGAATTAATGTTTTTGTAAGTTCTAACAATTCCTCTTTCCTTGAATCTATTTGTTTTAACAACTGCGAAATTTCTCGATTCATCGCTAATTCCCCTTTGCATACATAGTATGTTTCCAGCTTTATTTTCACAAAAAAAGAGACTGTTTACAATTTTACAGTCTCCTAATTAATCACTATTATAAACTCTCTACTTCCGTTGTATTTGTCTTTTCAATATGCTCTACATTACTTCCCTTATTTCTTGTAGCACGATAAAACAATAAACAAACAATCATAAATGGAATACCACAATACAATGCCATTCTTTGTTCTGGAATAAAGGCCATGCCAACGATTACTGTTACATTTAATACTAACGCAAGCAGTGGTACGAATGGATACAGCGGTGTTTTAAATTTCAGGTCTTTCACATCCCCGCCCTGCTTTATGTATGACCTTCTAGCTAATAAGTTAGATAGAGCAATAGATGCCCAAACTAGTATCGCTCCAAATCCAGCGATAGAAAGCAGCCATAAATAAACTGTATCTTCCGCATAAATACCTGATAATAATGAGAGACAACCTACAATTGTGCTTACAATCAATGCATAAATAGGAACACCGTTTTTAGATAACTTACCAAAAATCGGACTAATCATTCCTTGATTAGACATAGACCATAGCATACGAGAAGTTGCATATAATCCTGAATTCGCAACGGATAGAACTGCTGTAATAATAACGAAATTTATAATATCGGCTGCATAAGGAATACCAATTTTATCAAATACAACTACAAATGGACTTTCTATTACTCCTGCTTGCTGCCAAGGGAATAGTCCAGCAAGAATAAAAATAGATAGTACAAAGAAAACAAGTATACGCCAAACTGTATTGTTAATTGCCTTCGGGATCGTTTTCTCTGGATTTTCACTCTCACCTGCTGCAATACCAACTAGTTCTGTTCCTTGGAAAGAAAAATTAACTGCAATCATCGTAATTAAAATGGCTGATAATCCATTCGGAAACAGTCCCCCGTAATCAGTAAAGCTAGAGAACATCGGTGCTGGTTCATTTCCTTTCATATCTAGAAAACCAAACATTGCCGTCCCGCCTAAAATAATAAATGCAATAATTGTAATTACTTTAATACTTGCAAACCAAAATTCCACTTCCGCAAAACTTCTTGAAGATAACGCATTAATAGCAAAGAGCAGTACCGCGAACACTACACACCAAATCCATGACGGTACATCAGGAAACCAACGTTTCATCAAAATACTAACTGCAATTAATTCAATACCTATCGTAGCAGACCAGTTTAACCATGACATCCATCCCACTACATAACCTGCTGCAGGGGAAATATGCTTTGTCGCATACGTTTGATAAGACCCTGCGTCAGGCATCGCAACAGCTAATTCTCCAAGACAGAGCATCGTTAAATACATTACAAATCCACCGACAAGATACGCTACAATTGCTCCTCCAGGTCCAGCCTCATGAATCGTATAACCTGACCCTAAAAAAAGTCCTGTACCAATAACTCCACCGAGTGCAATCATAAATATGTGCCTGCTTTTCAATTCTCTTTTTAATCCTTGGTTTTGATCCATCATATAAATCCCCCCTTTTCACTTTGCCAATCCATTTAATGTAAGCGTTTTTAAAATTCTTCACCGTAAAAATAATGATTTAAAAGAGCAAAAATACACATCACTTACATTAATCACTGCCTGTTACTAAAAGGTCATCCCTTACTGTTATTAATAACTTTTGATCAGCAATAGCTTGTCCTTCTACTACTTCTAATGATTCAATATAACCACTGATTCCTATCTTAATTTCTACTTTCTGTTTATCTATCGTTTCAATTAACGCTAATTTCTCCCACTCGTATACGTAAGAACTTTCCGTAACAAATAACTTCTCTACTTTTCCATAACAAGGACTATACACACCTTCTATAACTGTCTTCACTTTATAAATCCCTCCCTCTTATTAATTGACACCGAAACGTTGTATATCCTGTAAAAATTCATATTCTCCCCTCTAGAGATTTCAAATATTATTTATGCAAAATACGTACCAAGTCTCTAATTCATGTATTAAATGAGAGTTTCATACAAAAAAATGTGCACAACCGCAAAATTTTTCGATCATTTAAAAAGTTTTAAACGAAAAATAGCAAAAATTTTTTGCGATTTTATAAGAATTTTAATAAGATTATAAAAAGTCAGTCTTCATAGGGTGAAATGAGGAGAAGATGTTACATGCATACAGAAGAAATTAATTTCAAACAAATTATTGAAATGAATATGCTATATGAAACTTTAATCAATGAACTCGATATCGGGATTCATATTATTAATGAGGAAAGTAAAACGATTGTCTATAACCGCAAAATGATGGAAATTGAATCAATGGATCGCTTAGATGTGCTATATAAAAGTCCTTTAGAGGTATTTGCATTTGAAGAAAATAAAAATAGTACTCTTATAGAGGCATTAAAATTTGGAAAAACAAAGAAAAATATAAAACAAACGTATTTTAACAATAAAGGACAAGAAATTACAACGATTAACGATACTTTTCCTATAATAGAAAATGGAAAAATTAAAGGCGCTATTGAAATATCAAAAGAAATTAGTAACTTAAAGCAAACAATAAGAATGGGCCCTTCTCGAAAACAAAGTACTAAATTTACCTTTGATCACATAATTGGTGATTCTGAAGCTATTCAATCAATCATTACTGAAGGAAAAAGAGTAATTCGTACATCTTCCTCCATACTTCTAGTAGGAGAAACAGGCACTGGGAAAGAACTATTTGCACAAAGCATCCATAATGAAAGTCAGCGTTCAACAAAACCCTTTATTTCACAGAACTGTGCCGCTATACCTGATACACTCATGGAAAGCTTATTATTCGGTACAAACCGAGGTGCATTTACAGGAGCTATCGATAAAGCTGGTTTATTTGAAGAAGCGAACGGAGGAACTTTGTTATTAGATGAAATCAACTCATTAAGTCTAGCACTTCAAGCGAAGTTACTACGAGCTATACAAGAAAAAACAATACGAAGAATCGGAGGCACACACGAAAAAGAAATTGATGTTCGTATTATAGCAACTATCAATGAAGATCCTTTCGAAGCCATCGCACATAATCGATTAAGAGAAGACTTATATTACCGATTAAGCGTCGTTACTTTATGTCTTCCGCCTTTACGTGAAAGAAAAGAAGATATTCCAGATCTTGTTCAGCACTTTATTGAAAAATATAATACTCAATTTGGGCTCAACGTAACCGATGTAGATGTAAATGTAAGAGAATTTTTCTATGCATACGATTGGCCTGGAAACGTACGGGAGTTGGAACATATAATTGAAGGTTCCATGAACTTGATAGAAGATGAAACCATCATTACAGCGTTTCATATGCCTACTCGCTTTCGTGAACGAATAAAAACAGAATTCAATATGCAGCATGCACTAACTAATCACAATACTGATGCACCTAAAACTTTAAAACACACAATAGAAAAAATGGAAAAGAACTACATTAATCAAATTCTTAAAGAGAATCATGGCAACATTTCACAAGCTGCAAAATTTTTAGGATTAAGTAGGCAAAACTTACAATATCGAATTAAAAAACTGCATTTACACATATGAAATGAACATGTCTCCAAGTGCAAAAACAACTTGGTAAAATATGTTATAATAAACATATAACATGCTAGAAAGGGGCTATATATATGAGTAATGATAAAAAATTAAAGTTATTACAATACTTATACTTTTTCCCTGCCATGCTCTGTATGATGTTATTCATTAATGCCGATGTAAGCAGCTCTCCTTATGCAAAGCTATTAGGAACAATTTTTGGCTCCTTTGCAGCTATTATGCTTGCTGCTTTTTGGAATTTAAAGCTACGTATAAAAAATGAAAAATCTTCGTAATACTAAAAAAATCGAGCTACTTAGCCCGATTTTTTTATTTGCCATTAAAACTCAACATTCTCTAAATACAACCCACTTGCCTCAGCAAGACAATTAATTTGATTGCGCTGCTTTTCTTCTAAAATGTTGGGAATTGCTTCAGCATCTAATTGTCCTAATCCAACTTCAATTAATGCCCCAACAATTTTTCTTACCATATTATGAAGGAAGCCGTTACCACTTACTCTAATTTGTACAAACCCTGCCTCTTCCATCACATCAAGTGTATATACTTCTCGAACCATAGATTTTTTCTTTGATTTCGCATTTGAAAAAGCAGTAAAGTCATGTGAACCAACTAAATGTTTTGCAGCTGCTTTCATGCTTTTCACATTTAATTTTTTATTCACATGCATGCTGTATTTACGCATAAATGGATTTGTATGCTCTTCATTCCAAATTTTATACAGATATGTTTTTGCTTTAGAATTGTAACGAGCATGGAAACGATCATGTACTTCTTCCACATTCGTAATGCTAATATCATTAGGTAAATATTGATTTAAATATTTTTTCACTTTATGTTCCACTAACTTCTCATCACTTTGAAAGTTAGCAACTTGATTCAAAGCATGTACACCAGCGTCTGTTCTACTACAACCGATAATTTCAATTTCTTTTCCGATCATTTCAGATATGACACTTTCGATTTTTCCTTGAATCGTATTATCGTTATTACCAAGACGTTGCCATCCTTTAAAACGTGCACCATCGTACTGAATCGTTAATTTATAATTATGCATAATATTCTCCTTCATAGAAAATATTCCCTCATACCATGAGGGAATATTAATAAACTTTACTTTCTAACAAGCTTCACTACATTTTCTACATGCGCAGTATGCGGGAACATATCAACTGGTTGCACATACTCCACTTCATAGCTCTTCATTAATGCTTGTACATCACGTGCTAATGAAGAAGGATTACAAGACACATACACAACTTGTTTCGGCTTCACCTTTAAAATTGTTTCCAGTAATTTATCATCGCAACCTGTACGTGGTGGATCGACAACAATTACATCTGGACGCCATCCTTCTTTTACCCATTTCGGTAACCATTGTTCAGCTTTACCTGCTTCATATTTCGTATTTGTAAATCCGTGACGCTTTGCATTTTTTCTTGCATCTGCAATCGCTTCTGGAATTACATCCATACCACGTACTTCCGCTGCATCATTTGCAAGCCAAAGACCGATTGTACCAACGCCACAATACGCATCTACAATTTTCTCATCGCCTGTTAACGCAGCGGCTTTTTTTGCTTCATTATATAAAACAACGGTTTGCTCTGGATTCAACTGGAAGAACGCACGTGCTGATAATTCAAATGATAAATCACCAAGTGTTTCTTGGATTACTTCTTTTCCAGCTAATTTAAATGTTTTGTCGCCAAAAATAACAGATGTTTTACGCCAGTTTACATTTTGCATAATTGATTTAACCGCTGGCATCTGTTTTTGTACTTCTGCAATAAATTGTTCTTTATTTGGTAATTCTTCTTTTGTTGTAATAAGTGTAACTTGTACTTCACCTGTTTGAACTGCAGTACGTGTTACAATTGTGCGTACTAAACCTTTTTGTTTTTTCTCATTGTAAATAGAAACATTTAATTTTTCTAAAATACGTCTTACAACTTTTGTCGCTTCATTCGTTGCTTTATGTTGAATCATACAGTGAGCGATATCAATTAACTGATGTGAGTTTTGTTTATATAGCCCTGTAATAACCTTTTCGTCTTTACGCCCCACTTGTAATTGACTCTTATTACGATAATGCCATGGATTTTCCATGCCAAGCGTTGGACGAATTTTCTCTTCCATACTATTTTTCATGTACTTCTCAAATGCTTGTACAACGATATCACGCTTTTGATTCAATTGTTCTTTATAATCTAAATGTTGCAGCTGACAACCGCCACACTCCTCATATACTGGACACGGTGCTTTCACACGATGCGGTGAAGCTTTACGAACTTTTTTCACTTTCGCTTCAGCGAAGCCACGCTGAATTTTCGTTGTTTCTGCAACAACTTCTTCTCCTGGTAATGCCCCTGGAATGAAAACAACTTGTCTCTTAAAATAACCAACGCCTTCTCCGTTAATCCCAAGACGTTTAATTGTCACAGGAAACGTTTGACCAACTTCCAACTTACTCTCATGTTGCTTTTGTATCATTATTACACCTCTACTCTATACTTTTCCATAAATATAACGCTGCATAACTGCAGTATGGTTCACACTCTTGTTTCAATTTTTCTAAAAATGCATCATCAGGTTTATCATCTAATTGAAATATACCTTGCACTGCACGCTGAATCCCAATGTCCGCTTTCGGGAACATATTTTTCCGTCCAAGCCCAAACATTAAAAAGTTTTGCACTGTCCATGCACCAATTCCCCTAATTGGCAACAATTGTGCTGAAATGTCTTCTTCCGTCCCATTTTCTATACTCGCTAAATTTAATGTACCACTGACAATACTTCGACCTAATCCTACTATATATTCAGCCTTTCGCTGACTAAACTTCTGCTCTCTCAATTCTTCTATTGAAATATTTGCTACTATTTCCGGAGTGGGGAAAAAGAATACACCGTTCTTCTCTGTTCCATACCGTTTCACAAATTGTTCTGTTAACACAGTAGCAAATTTCAAATTTATTTGTTGGTGAATGATACAGCGAAGCAGACAAGCAAAATAATCAAATTCTAAAATAATTGGAGTATAAGCATATGTTTCAAATAGTGGACGTAATGATGTGTTTAAAAAATGATTTTGTATATCTTGAAACGGTTCATTCCAATGAAAAATGGCTCTCATTCGTTTCATGACTTTCTCTGGATCTCCTGTCTGACTAGAAATCCAAAACTGTGGATTTTGAACAGTACCAATCCCTTGTAAGCGAACAACAACCTGTTCCTCGTCGATACAAAGCGGGATATAAATAACTTTCTCATCTAATTGAATGACGTTAAGAGGATCAAAAGATAAACGTTTTAATACCTCTTCAAAATGATACGGATACTCTAACGTAACATGCTCGTTCCACATACGTTTCCCCATCCTTTTTACACATCATTATAGCATGAGAAAACCGTAAGCATACATGCTTACGGTTGATTGCCTTTTACTAAGTCATCTAGACTTTTAAAATGATACCCTTTCTCGCGCAAATCATCAATGATTTTTGCAAGTGCTTCTGCATTATCTTTTGATATTGCATGAAGTAATAAAATAGATCCTGGATGAATCATCGTCATAACATTATTATGCGCATATTGCCATCCTCTTTGCTGATCCACTTTCCAATCCAAAAATGCAAGTGACCAAAATACATTATAATAGCCCATTTCTTTCGTAAGAGCTAACGTTCTTTCACTAAATACACCGCGCGGAGGACGTACATATTTCACTTCTTTTTGCCCAGTTACTTTTTTAATTTCTTCTGTTACACTCGTTAATTCTTCACGAAGTTTCTCATCATTTACCGCTGTAAAATCAGGATGACTCCAAGAATGGTTTCCAATAATGTGTCCTTCATCCTTCATTCTTAACAATAAATCTTTTTGTGTTTTAATGTAATGTCCCGTTACAAAGAAAGTTGCTGGTACTTTTTTCTCTTTTAATACATCTAATATTTTCCCTGTGTATCCATTCTCATATCCATTATCAAATGTTAAATAAATATCTTTTTTCTTCGTATCTCCTAAATAAAACCCGCCATTTTTTTGTAGTAAATCTGTATATAACTTTCCTGCATCTGGTACTGTTTCATTTTTAGGACGCGGGATTCCCCAGTTATGTGGAGTATTTGTATAAGCCAGTGCTGAAACTGGAACAAGTGCCATCATAATTGAAAAAATGAGACCGATATATAACCATTTATATTTCATAAATAGTCTCCTTTCCATATATAATCGTACTTGTAGTTTCTGTTGCAACGCATTCTTTCATGCTGAACATGTTTTTCTATATATACCAAAAAAATGCATCTCGAATCATTCGAGATGCATTTTTTATTTACTTAAATACTGGCTCTTTAAAGCTAGCTAATTTTTCAAGTGATGTTTTATCAACATCTGCATGTAAGCTATTACCATGAGAGTCCATCGTTACAACTGCTTTAAACCCGTCGATACGTAAATGCCACATTGCTTCTGGAATACCAAATTGTAAGAAATCAACATCTTTCACTTCTTTAATACATTCAGCATAATATTGCGCTGCACCACCGATTGCGTTTAAATATACACCGCCATGTTCTTCTAAAGCCGCTAATGTTTTCGCACCCATACCGCCTTTTCCAATGACAGCGCGAATACCGAATTTCTTCATAATATCGCCTTGGTACGGTTCTTCACGAATACTTGTCGTTGGACCTGCCGCTTTAATTTGCCAAGTGTCATTTTCATCTTTCACAACAACTGGACCACAGTGGTAAATAATTTGCCCATTTAAATCTACTGGACAATCATTATCCATTAAATGCTTATGGATTGCGTCACGACCTGTATACATCATGCCATTAATTGTTACAACATCACCAACGCGAAGTTCACGAATTTGCTCTTCTGTAATTGGTGCTTGTAATACAATCTCACGTTGCTCTGTTTTTTCTTGTACTTCATGCTGAAGTGTATCTTCCCCTTCTTGATATAGCCAATCCATAATGTCTCCTGTTTCAGGATGGATTTTCACACCAAGGCGACGATATGCCCAGCAATTATACGCAACAGATACATAGAAACTAGCTGGCAAACGATTATAGACGCCAATTTTACAACCAAGTAAAGTTGTTTCTCCGCCAAATCCCATCGTACCAATGCCAAGCTTGTTCGCATTTTCTAATACGTACTCTTCAAGATGTTGTAACTCTGGTACTGAATTGACATCATCTAATGTACGGAATAATTGATTTTTTGCTAATTCATAACCTGATGTGCGGTCTCCCCCGATACCAACACCAATTACACCAGCGCTACATCCTTGCCCTTGTGCTTGATATACTGCATGAAGAAGGCATTTACGAATCCCTTCTAAATCACGGCCAGCTCGTCCAAGTCCTTCTAGTTCACACGGTAAGCTATATTGAATATTTTTATTCTCACAGCCACCACCTTTTAGGATTAAACGTGCATCAATATAATCTTTTTCCCATTGTTCAAACTTAATCACCGGTGTACCTGGTCCTAAATTATTTCCACTATTATCTCCAAAAAGAGAATCAACAGAATTGGGACGAAGTTTACCATCTTTTGTCGCCCGCTCAAGCGCATTATAGATAGCTTCCTTCAACTTTAATTGATTCACACCAACTGGTGTATAAATTTTAAACGTTGGCATCCCTGTATCTTGGCAAATCGGCGAGATGTTATCATCGGCCATTTTAATATTATTTGTAATTGTGCCAAGTGCCATCGCAGAACGAGTCCCTGCATTTTCTCGCTCTTTCGCTTGTTGAATCGCACGACGAACATCTTTCGGTAAGTTCGTTGACGTTTCAACAATTAGTTGATACATGCTTTCTTGAAGCTTTTTCATTGTTACTTCCCCCTCAATTGTGAACGCTACCAAAACGTTATGAGCTGAAAATTCAATTGTTATGCTTTTTAGCTATTTATTTCACGCTATTAGAGCATAAATGAAATTTTTCACAACTTGATTATACCTCTTTTTCTATCGTCCTTCTATTACCCGAACAGAAAAAGGCTACCAAATTGGAATTGGTAGCCTTTTTAATATATTATTCGTCTTTTTTAAATTGCTCACATTTTAATTCTAATTCATCTAACATTGCAAGAAGACGATCTACATCTTCTAATTCTACTTCTTCGGGTTCAATTGTATCAATTACTTCAATGAACATATTTAAACGTTCTTTTAAATATACTAATTGTGTATCTTTATCTTGAATTGCTTTTCCCATGAAGGCACTCTCCTTTTAATTCGAGTTGCTTTTATTATACCGCAAAAACGATTGCTATGGGCATGAAATTTCATCAATTTTGTCACAGTCATCCACTATAATGTAAGCCCTCTCTCTTTTCATGCTAAAAAGTTTCACTTTATAAAAAGCACATATTCTTCTATTATAGAGAATGGACAAATTGTTATTTCAATAGTCAAAGGAGTATTTCATATGACGATATCACAAAAAATGAAGCCGATTACTCCTTCTTACGATCCATGGGAAGCGTATATGGACCTTGAAGAGTACGGCAAACTACTATTAACAAATGTTGAATTTACAACGACGACGTTATGCAATATGCGCTGTGAGCATTGCGCTGTTGGTTACACGTTACAGCCGAAAGACCCAAATCCGCTTCCGATGGATCTTTTATTAAAACGATTAGATGAGATTCCTCATTTACGTTCTTTAAGTATTACTGGCGGAGAACCTATGCTTTCAAAAAAATCCGTCGACAACTATGTAACACCACTCTTAAAATACGCCCATGAACGAGGCGTTCGCACTCAAATCAACTCTAACTTAACTATAGATTTAGCACGTTACGAACAAATTATTCCTTATTTAGACGTATTGCATATCTCTCATAACTGGGGAACAATCGATGACTTCGTTGAAGGCGGATTTGCAATGATGGAGCGTAAACCTACTTACGAACAACGTGCAAAATTATTCGAAAAAATGATTACAAATAGTAAGGCTCTATCAGATGCAGGTGTACTTGTATCTGCCGAAACAATGTTAAACAAAAGAACTCTACCACATATTGAACATATTCACCGCCAAATCGTCGAAGAGATGGGCTGTAAACGTCATGAAGTTCATCCAATGTATCCAAGTGACTTCGCGAGTAATCTAGAGATTTTAACAAAAGCTGAAATTCGTGATGCGATTGAGCATTTACTAGAAATTCGCGATGAAAATGTATGGATGTTATTTGGAACTTTACCTTTCTATGCTTGTAGCGATGACGAGCGAGACATTGCCACATTTAAAAAGTTACAAGAGAGCAAAAATGTAACTGTTCGTAACGATCCAGATGGTCGTTCACGCTTAAATGTAAATATTTTTGATGGCAATATTATCGTTACTGATTTTGGTGATGTTCCACTTCTAGGAAACATACAAACAAACACATTACAAGAAGCGTATGAAAAATGGAGCGCTTCAAAAACTGCAAAATCATTAAGCTGTCACTGTCCTGCAGTAAAATGTCTTGGACCAAATGTTCTTGTAAAAAACAGCTACTATCCGACAGAAGATTTCTTATCAAAAACAGCAAACATTACATTATAAAAAAACGTCAGCTTATAAGCTGACGTTTTTTCATGTTATTGCGAGTGGGAAGAAGAAATGAATTTAAAATACAAATGATCATGAATTGGAATAGCAGCTCCAATTCCTTGAGAAGTAATATTTTTCACAACAAGTCTTTTTTGATTTCCCTTTAATACAAGATACACTTCTCCAAATGTTACTTTTCCTTTTTCATTTACTGCTGGTGTATAAGCGTATAAATATCCGAGTTGACTCGGACTAATATTATACACACGCTCATGTCCAGTACCATAACCAATGGTCGTTTTAAACGAAAGGGGTAATTGTACTTTTTCAAGTGCTTTGAGAAGCATCATTTTTTTCACATCTGCAGCATCTTTCATATCTGCTGTTAAATCGCCTTCAACCGTCTTTTGTGTTTCTTGCTTATAGCGAAGTGGATATAAACGGTCTCCTCCGCGATTATCATACACATTTCGATTCACTTGTTTATATTCCCAATTAATCGATGTGTCTACTGATTCATAATGTAAAGCCCATTGACCCAAATAAATTTTTGCCCGATACCCTACTGCAAGCGGCGCATTTGAAATTGTCGTTTCATTAAACATCCGAATTAAGTCTGGATTTTCAATTTTAATATTGGCCGTTTTCAATAGCTCTTGAGCAAATTTACTTGGTTGCAAACGTGGCAAATCTTGCGCATCATTTGGAAATGTATTGTCTTTTGAAATATTTAAAACAGATGAAGGCATTTTTGTTCCTACTGTTGTCTTTGCAAAACTCATGTTAGGAAATAATAAAATAAACGAGACCATAGTTGAAAGACATATGCTGTATACTCGTTTCACCTGTCTGGCTCCTTCCTATGTAGGTATATATACTACTTCGTTTATTGTTTTCTCTGAGCGCAATTGTTATGCCTATTTTTCATAATAAATAAAAACCAATTCCCATAATGACATACGCCGCTAGTAAAGTGCCACCTTCAAACCAGTTTGTATCTCCATCATTGGAAATCGCAATCGTTAAGAAAACGGCTGTAATCATAGACACAAGTTCTGGTATGGTAAATACTAAAGGCATCCTTTGCGCGAAGAACATAGATAGCAATACTAATACAGGAGCAACAAACATGGCGATTTGTAATGTAGAGCCTATTGCAATTTCGACTGCAATATTTACTTTATTTTTATAGGCCATAATAATTGCAGACGCATGTTCCGCTGCATTCCCAACAATTGCAACGATAATAACCCCTATAAATAACTCTGACCAGCCAAATGACTTTGCGACAGTTTCAAAAGTATGTACGAGTGCCTCTGACACATAAGCTACTGCCAGTGTTGCTATCGCTAAAATAAGGAGCGCCTTCCCTTTCGACCACTCTGGCTCTTCTTCATGCGCTACTTCGTCACTTTTATGTTGATATACACCACGGTGCGTAACTAACTTAAATAGTAATACAGCAAGGTACATGATAATCATAATAATAGAAACACCTATACTTAATTGATACGTCTTGCCAGCGTCCATCTTCATTGAAAAGATCTCTGGAATAACAAAGGCCACAACAACAGCAAATATTAATAAAGCTGAATTATGCCTTGCATCATATACATTAAAACTTTGTCTTTTGTATTTAAGACCTCCAACAAAGAAAGATAACCCCCCTACCAATAATAAATTTCCAAGTACAGAACCGGTTAAAGAAGCTAACACCACTTCAATTAACCCTGCTTGAAGTGCAAAAATTGAAATGATAAGTTCAACAGCATTACCGAAAGTAGCATTTAATAACCCGCCTATTCTAGGACCAGAAACAATTGCTAAACTCTCTGTTGCTCTCCCCATAAAACCAGCTAATGCGATAATCGTAATACAATACACAGCGAACATAAGTGTTTCTGGCCAATGAAGTGTTTTTCCAAGTACAGATAGTGGTACACCTATAAGTGCTACTATAAGAAATATTTTATTAAACATGCTTTTCATCCTTCCATCGTATGTATTTCTCCTCAATATTATTATTATTCTTCTCCTAACTTGTCCGATTTCATCACAATTACGTTTAAAAAATGGACTTGAAGAAAACAGTATGAAAGATATTTAAATTATCTTGTTTAAACAGAGAAAATATAAATTAGGAAAAGAGGTAAAGAATATGCACTTAAAAGAGAAAATTGCAACTATTATCCAAGGACAACGTACCGGTGTATTATCTACAGTACGTAACGAAAAACCGCATAGTGCCTTTATGATGTTTTTCCATGAAGATTTTGTACTATATGTTGCAACAGATCGACAATCAAAAAAGATAACAGATATTGAACAAAATCCTAATGTCCATGTACTACTCGGACGAGAAGGGAAAAAATTAGATGAAGATTATATTGAAGTTGAAGGGTTAGCTTCAATCGAGGAAGACTCAACATTAAAAAACAAGTTTTGGAATAATAGCTTAAAACGTTGGTTACTCGGTCCTGAAGACCCTAATTACGTATTGATAAAAATCAATCCCGACACAATTTATTACATTGATGGTGCCGGTACGACGGAGCCTGAGTTTTTACGACTATAAAATAAAACAAGCCCCCCCTTAGGTGGGCTTGTTTTGTCGAAAAGTTCTTTTAAAAAAATAATAAAATAGGTGGAACTTTCTAAAGATTCTGTTATATAATAGAAGTAACTTAAATAAACTGTATTAAAACAGATTGAGAGGAGAAATAAAATTGATGAAGAGAGAAGAACGCAAAAACATGATTGAGTTTATTGAAAAGAAAAAAGGGATTGAGCGTGACGAATTACTGTTTATGACAGACGATGAAGTAGAACATATTTATAATGTAACGTACTTTTTATATGAGGAAATTGCAGAGTAGTATAATAATCCCCACCTTATTAAAAATATAAGGTGGGGATTATTTCGTTATTTAGCCCACTATTTGCAGGCAGTAAAACTCCCACCTTAAAATTCAGGTGGAGCAAGAAGTTAAGTTGAAGTCGCGCTTTCTATAAAGCTCAATTGCTTCAACTTTATACATGAGAATGATTTTCATGTATAATACTGTAAGATTGGAGGAATTTTACTATGAGTTCGTGGCTCTTATTTGCACTATTATCAGCAATTGCTGCTGCCCTTGTATCGATTTTTGGAAAGTTTGGTTTAGACGGCATCGATGCAAACGTTGCAACAACAATTCGATCTATTATTATGGCATTATTTATGATAGGCGTTATTATCATACAAGGTAAATTTCAAAATATCGGCGACGTACTGCTAAATAAAAAAGCACTGCTATTTATCACATTAAGTGGGGTTGCAGGTGCTTCGTCATGGCTATTTTATTTTCTTGCCCTCAAAACAGGAAAGGTTTCACAAGTAGCTCCTGTCGATAAATTAAGCGTCGTATTTTCTATCATTCTCGCTATGATTATCCTCGGTGAAAAGTTAAACTTTATGACCGGTGTTGGTGTAGTCTTTATTACAGCTGGTGTATTATTTATTGCTTTCAGCTAAAAAAACCGCTATTAGCGGTTTTTCTTTTTCTTTATGTACAACCATACAACACATGTAACAACTGCTGAAATTAATAAAATCCATATTCCATAATGATGTAAACTATACTCAACGAAGCGCCACTTCTCGCCTAAATTCCAGCCAAGCCCAATAAAAACACTTATCCAAATGAACGCACCACCGTAAGCGTACAAACAAAAACGCCAAAGTGTCAAATTTGATACCCCAGCAAAATATGCCGTTAAATGACGTACTCCCGGTATAAAATAACCAATCATTAAAAGAAATGGCCCATATTTTTCAAATAAAATATGTGTTTTTTCAATGTGATGTTCTTTAATTCTAATTTTCGGCCCATATTTCTTTAAAACAGGGAGCCCAAGTTTTAAACCTAATATGTAGCTTAACGTGATCCCTAACATCGCACCAGCCATCCCACTTAAAAAAGCAGCAGTTCCTGACATAACTCCTTTTGAAACATTATAACCAACAAAGGTCAATAAAAACTCGTCTGGTATCGGTAATCCGACAATCCCACCAGCCAAAGCTATAACAATTCCAAAATAGCCATAATGCGCGATTAACTCGCCAATATGTTGTTCCATTCGGAAGACACATCCTATGCACGATCGTTATTCCACATTGTACCCTTTCTATCTTTAAGGCAAACATGGTATACATATTCACTATACATTGTTTTTATAATGAACTCTACTTCTATTCTTTCCTTTAACAGAGATAAAGTGAAACTTTAATCAGTGGGAGTTTTCTTCATCCTCTACCAATTATTAACCTAAGCCAATCTTGCTTCTACAGACATCCCGACTCCCACATAACTTACTTATATTCACCAATTTTGAGATTAGATTCTTACTGCCCGCAAATAACCCGATAAAAAATAAAAATTCATATGCGTGTTTTTTTGTTACAATAAAGGAAAGTTACTTTTCGCAACGGTTTAACTCTCAAGAAAAATGATATATCTAGCAAAAACATAGTTTGGTCTATATAATGCAACTTCTACCTATTAAAAGAACATACACCCTTTTACATACGACATCATTTTTCTAAATTATACAGGGGGGAACGAACATGACCATTGAAAATCAATTTATTCAAAAAGTTTACTATAAAACATTTTTAACAGAAGAAACTTCTACTCCTGCATCGGAAGTACTCGGTGAAGCATATATAAATGAATCTAAAAATGAATTCTCCAACATTTCTAATATTCGATTTGCTCAAGGTGAATTTTATTATCAAAATAAAGATTTTGAAGCAGCTATATTTAAATGGGAAAAAGTAAATAATGCTCTTGCACTTTGGGCGACAAAAAATATTGCAGATGCTTATTTTGAACTAGGATTCTTACCAAAGGCAGAAGAACTTTATCAATCTATTCAAACGGAAGATACAACTCTTACGATGGAGGTTTCCTTATAACTTCTTTCTCTTTATATCGAACAAGATCGTTTAGGACTCGCTTTTAAGACGATTAGTGAAGCTGTTGCATTCCAACCGGATTATCCAAATATTACTGCAATTGCACGTTCTTTCTATGAAAAACAAGAAGATTGGAACAACGCTATCGAACTAGCTGTTCAAGAAGGTATTCGAACACAATCTTTACACTGGTTTGATACGTTAATAAATTACATAAACAAAGGATTTACAAAAAATATTAAGCCTGAATATTTCTATGAGTCTTTAAAAGCTCTATATGCTGTTGATCAAGCTCAATTTAAAGAACTTGTTATTGCTCTTTGGAATAGCTATTAACATGAATCCTTATACCTTCCTTGGATTCAAAGTATCAATCATTTATTCTTGCATATTGAAACAGACAATAATGACGATTGGAATGAAATTTCTACTCGCTATCAAGAAACATACTTTGCATTAATTACCGGAAATCACTTTATGCATGAATTAAACGGACTTGTACCAAATTTATTAACAAATTGGTTCAGTTTAACGAAAGCAAAAGATTCTCTAGTTGTCTCTGCAGCAGTGTTAGCATGGAATGAAGTCTCACCTACAACTTTAGAATCATTACTCGTAAAAAGTGCTGGATCCTTACTTTCTAATACATCAGCTGAAGCAGATGTAAATATGGAAACAGTTTCTCATTTATTCGAAACAATCGCTGTATGGGCTGAGAAAAATGATGTAGATTTAAGTCATCAATTTACGCTACTAGTCCATGAACTATGTGATTTAAATATCACACCACTACTAATAGCTGGAACTAGTGACCATGATAAAACATCATTTGTTAATTCAATATTAGGAGAGAACATCTTAACTGAAACTTTAACAACTCCTATTCTATTTAAAGACGCTAGTCAAACTGAAATAACAGAATTTACCGAGTTAGATATACGAAATATCCCTAACCTTGATGAATTCCATCAAATAACGGCTACATCTGCTCAGTCAGAACTTGAGAAAAAATGTATAGAAATTAAGCTACCAAGTAGGTTTTTAAGAAAAAATAATTTTACATTTCTTCTTACACCATCCATTCAAGAGCAATTGGATAAAAGCAATGCATACGTTGAATACTTACAAGCAGCAGATAGTCTTGTTTACGTATTAAATTCTTCTTCACCATTGCATAGTAAAGAAATTGATACATTAATTTATTTACGTGAACAAGTACCAAACTTACAAATTCACTTCGTATCACACACAAATAATACGACTACTAATGAAAAACTAATTAGTAAACTTAAAATACATTTTCCAGATGCACAATTCTTCCCATACTCTCCTTCGCAAGAGAGTAGCCAGCAACTTGGAGATGTAACAGAATCTATTCTCTCTAATCTTGCAAAGCGCGATATAGAAAAAGAACGTATAGAAAAGCTAATATGGTTTACGCAAAAGACAATTGCTTATCTCATAAATAAACGTGTGGAATTAGAAAATACATTAGTAAAATCCGTACGCTGGAATAAACACATCTCAGTGAAACTTACTGGATTTATTAATAACCTTACTGCTCTTGAAAAAGATAAAATTCGCTCTATTACCGAATCTTATCTTTTAACGAAAGAAGAAATTACACGAGATATACATTCTCAAATTCCTGAATTATTACAGAGTTGCTCTGATCTTGTTCAAGAAGATAGTGATTTCAAACTAGTTCATGAAGAATTAAATGCTGCAATGAATGAACGTGTTCAAAAGCATGTACAACAGGTACTTCTTCCTAAATTTACTGAGTCTATTCAAGAATGGATTGAAACCGCACATAATGAATTTATTCAAGCTCAAGCTTATTTAGATGAAATGAGTGAAACGTTTAATAAATTATATAAAGAAGAACGTATGAAACTTCCTTGCGATTTCAAATTATTAGATGACTGGAATCGAGATGTTGCACGAATGACAAATCGAATTACAGTAACGAACATCAATATTTTATTACGCTTTACACCGACACAGTTTTTCTTAAAAAGTGCCGGAAAATTATTTGGTAATATGCAAAAAAACCAATCTATGCTCGCCAACAAATATAAACAATATATTGAAACAGAAGACTATACAGAAATTGCTCACACAATTTCCAAACAATTCTTCCTTCAATTTGAAGTATTTGAAGGTGCATTAGAACGTGATATCATGATGTTCTTCAAAGATCCACTTAATATATTGAAACAAAATGTAGATGCAGCTCAACTTGAGATACAGGAAGACGAGCAAACATTAGCGACGCTAAGAAGTAATCCAGAAACATATCATGATCCTTTGGCGTTATTTAAGCTACAATTACTACAACATAAATTTGTTTTAAGTACTACAAAGAAACATGAAGATATCTTTGTATCAAACGAATCTCCTACTGTTTAACAAAAAAACCAAGCAAACTAAAATTTGCTTGGTTTTTTTTACTTTATTATTTTCATATGTTCAAACGGATAATAAATGCCTGCTAACTTTCCTAACACATCTTCTCTATCAATAAAACCTAAACCATTTCTACTATCTTTACTTATTAAGCGATTATCTCCCATAACAAAAATCTTATTTTTAGGAACTGTAATCGGTCCAAAGTCCTCTGTTAAATTCATAAGTTTTTTTTCTGCTTGTTTTTTATTACTATCCAAATACTCTTCATCTTTCACTTCAGAATTTACATATAATTGATCATTTCTCATCTCAATTATATCTCCAGGCAATCCAATCACTCTTTTGACATAAAAATTATCTGTTTTCACAACAATAATATCTTCTCTCCCATAGCTTTCAAATTGTTTTGCTAACTTATTAACAATCACCTTATCTCCATCTTGCAACGTTGGCCTCATAGATGCTCCTTTTACAGTCGTCGGAAAAAACACAAAAATTTTCGCCAAAAACACCAATAAACATGCAATTGCAATAGTTCCAAAGAATTCACACCAACGTTTTTTCTTTTGCATCATTTCACCAACTCATCATCTTTTTACTTTTATTATAAATAATACGACCGATGATTTTCTGCAAAATTCTGAATTTTAAAATTATAATATTAGAAATTTTAAAATAAAAATACTGATCAAATTAACAAGCAAGAAAGATACTCTCAAAATAGTCTATCCACTATTTTTGAGAGTATCTTTTTATAATCCCACATATATAATACACATTTGAGCAGCTACATATGTAAACCAAATCCAAAGTGGCTCATACTTCAATTTACGCCCTCCGATATCTGTCACGCCAATAATGAAATCAGAAATTACAAACAGTAAGCCACCAAACGCTGGTATCCACCATATCCCTGTATTTTCATAATATAAGGCGAATGCAAAGCAAGCCATTCCTCCAACCCACAATCCGTAAATTAGAGCTCCTATCGTAAACAACTTATCCTGTTTATCATTTCGGATAAAGAAGAACCATCCTACAATTAGAAAGAGCCCATATACGAGTAAGCCAATCCAAAAACCATTCCATGAAATTCCTGTTTGCAAAAATGCTTTTACATAAAAGCAATGAGCAAGAGCGAAAGTAACCATCCCTCCAATTAATCGATGACCAATTGGAATCAGCCCAGCCATAAACAAATCTCCCACAGTCGATAAAGTCATACCAAGTGCAACCCACGTACTATACTCTACAGATGGATCTTGTAACCATATGCAAATTGCACTACCTGTTAAAGAAAAACTAAGAATAAGACGAATTGCTAAAGGTAACGGCATATTATCTTTCGTTCTTTTTGTCTGCCCCATTGCATAAATTGCACCAATAAAAAAAAGAAATATTTGCCCAATTAACACCACGTAAAGTAGATTCATAATATTTTCTCCTCAATAAATGCTTTTTGTATCTTTTTTCGTTACACTTAGTCTATTATCCTTTTTCTATGAAAAAAGAAGAACAGTACTGTTCTTCCATTGTAATCGCTTTTCTGCTCTCTATGCTACTTGTTTTTCTTGCTCCATTTTTTGCTTAGCTGGTGTCCTATTTACCACAATGATTCCCGCGGCTACACATGCTAAACCGAGTAGTACAAATGAATGAATTGCTTCACCTAAAATCATGCTCGATAATAACACACCAAATACGGGTATAAAGAACATGTACATAGATACTTTTCCAACCTTGTTGTACTTCATAATTGTATTCCAAATGCAAAAACCAGCTGCAGATAAGAAAGATAAATAAATTAGCATAAGTATTACATGTAGACTAAATGTAAATGGCATGACTCCAACTTGTAAAGCCCCTATACATAATAATCCTATAGAACCAAAAACCATTTGGTATGCTGTCATATAGCCAACATCTAATGTTTTACTACCTTCTTTTGCTAATATGTTTCCATATGAATACAGCATTGCTGCACTAAGAAGTAATAAGCTTCCGATCCCAAAATGAAATGATAAGCTACCATCACTCGGCACATTTACTAAAATGACGCCACAAAAACCAATCGATACCCCAATTATTTTTCTCATATTGAGAGCATCATCTTTATATAAAAAATGGGCGAGTAAAATTTGAAAGAATGATGATGTCCCTGAAATGATAGCTCCTTCAATTCCTGAACTATAACTCATTCCAATGTAAAAACAGATATATTGAAGAAACGTTTGGAATAAACCAATTTGTATTAACTGTTTCCCTGTTCCTTTTTTGAAGCTCATATCTTTTCCTAACACTTTAAAGAATAATAAGAGCATGACTCCAGATAAAAAGAAACGATAACCGGCAAATAATATTTGCTCTCCAACTTCTTGTGGTTGAATTCCAAGTTCAACATAACTTAACTTAATAAAAGGAAATGCGCTTCCCCATAAAAAAGTTGCTACTATTGCAGCAATAAATACGCCAATCGGATGGGTAAAAAATTTCTCTGTCTTCACTTGTTGTCTTCCTTTCCGACCTTTTTATGAACAATATTCATATATACCAGAGGAGTTGCGAAAACACAAGTTTTCCGTTTATACTTGAAACAAAACCATACCATCTCATAAAAACATATGATATAATATAGAATAATTATAACATAATAACTATTAAAAACAGATTCAACAGAAATGCTGCTATCCATTATGGATGGCAGCTTTCGTCGTTTTATAGGGGTTTCGATTTTGATTATTTTTCTCAATAAGAATTCGGAAGGAGCGGGTAGTAATGAACTCAGAAGTAAAAACGTTACAGGCAAAAGAAACAATTTCCCATCCCTCTTTATGGGACACATTAAAAAAACATTATGAACTTGTATTTGCAGTAGCATCTGGTATTTTTATTTTAGTTGGCTGGTTATTCACAAAGAACGATGCAATGAATGTAGGTATTACTTGCTATATCCTTGCTTATATAGTTGGTGGATATGCAAAAGCGAAAGAAGGCATTGAAGATACGATTGAAGAAAAAGAGCTAAATGTTGAAATGCTAATGCTCTTTGCAGCTATTGGTGCTGCAATTATTGGCTACTGGGCAGAAGGAGCTATCTTAATCTTTATCTTTGCGCTCAGCGGTGCTATGGAATCTTATACGCTAAGTAAAAGCCAAAAAGAAATTTCCGCTCTTCTTGACTTACAACCCGAAGAAGCATTACGTATTTCTAACGGAACTGAGGAACGTGTTCCTGTTGGAGGGTTACAAATTAACGACATTATTTTAATTAAACCAGGTGAACGTGTTCCTGCTGACGGTACGATTCATAACGGTGAAACAAATATCGATGAAGCAGCAATCACGGGAGAACCTATTCCAAATGAGAAAAGACATGGCGATGAAGTATTTGCAGGTACTGTAAATTTACGTGGTGCTATCGAAGTTAAAATTACGAAGCCAAGCGATCAAACATTATTCCAAAAGATTATCCGTCTCGTCCAAAGTGCACAAAGTGAAAAATCACCATCACAACTATTCATCGAAAAGTTTGAAGGAACATACGTAAAAGGTGTACTACTCGTTGTTGCGCTTATGATGTTCGTTCCTCATTTCTTACTTGACTGGAGCTGGAATGAAACGTTTTATCGCGCTATGATCTTACTTGTAGTCGCATCTCCTTGTGCACTCGTTGCTGCCATTACACCAGCAACGTTATCTGCAATTTCTAACGGAGCAAGAAATGGAATTCTCTTTAAAGGTGGCATACATTTAGAACGCCTCGCTTCAGTAAAAGCAATCGCCTTTGATAAAACAGGAACATTAACAGAAGGAAAACCTACCGTAACAGATGTATATGTTCGAGAAAATATGACAGAAAAAGAAGTACTTTCTATTACAGCATCCATTGAAAGTCACTCTACACATCCTTTGGCTGAATCTATTGTTAAATATGCACAACATGCGTACGACATTACATTAAAAAAACCTGAAAAGGTTGAAGATGTAACTGGTTTTGGGCTAAAAGGAATATTGGAAAACACTGCTTATAAAATAGGTAAAGCTGATTTTATCGGTGAAGAAACAAAAACATTTCATAATGGTATTTCTGCCTCACTTGAAAAGGAAGGTAAAACTGTCGTTTATATTAGTGATGAGGGAGGCATTCTTGGACTTATCGCTTTAAAAGATACGCTTCGCCAAGAAACAATAGCTGCTATTCGTGAATTACAAAGCATTGGTGTCGAAGCAATTATGATTACTGGAGATAATGAAGAAACGGCAAAAGCAATTGCCTCTGAAAGTAATATAAAGGAATATTACGCATCATGTTTACCAGAAACAAAAGTTGAAACGATTAAAAAGTTAAAAGAAAAATACGGTACAGTAGCAATGGTCGGAGACGGTATAAATGATGCACCTGCACTAGCTACTGCTAGCATTGGTGTCGCAATGGGAGAAGGAACAGATGTAGCTTTAGAAACTGCGGATGTTGTACTGATGAAGAACGAACTATCTCGTCTTTCCCAAGCAATTCGTTTATCAAAACGAATGAACCGTATTGTGAAGCAAAACGTAATCTTTTCGCTAGCCGTTATTGCCATGCTAATTTGTTCAAACTTCTTGCAATTTTTAGCTCTTCCATTCGGTGTTATTGGCCATGAAGGAAGTACGATTCTTGTCATTTTGAATGGCTTACGATTATTAAAAGGCAGCAAATAAAACGGGTCCCTCATAGAGGACCCGTTTTTTTTAATGATAGCTATTATGACCGTTCGCACTGCTACTCGTTTTATGCTTTGGATGCGAACTGCTCTTTTGTTTATTATTACTTTTATTGTTATGGTTCTTTTTATTATTACTCATGAAATATCCCCCCTGTTCCTTTTTATTATGGAACAAGAGCTCATTATTCATTACGGGAATTATTGTCACCGGTTCTATAATGGTGGAGTAAACCATTAATTTCACCGCCAAGTAAAATTACCCATCCAGTTAAGTAAAACCATAACATTAAAATAATGATACCACCGAGACCACCATATGTATTGGCGTAATTCGCAAACTTATCTACATAATAAGCAAATGAGTACGATACCACAATCCATCCTACAGTAGCAAATAACGCCCCTGAAATAACTTCTCTTCTTTTTAACTTTCGATCTGGGGCAAATGTATATAAGAAGCTAAACAAAGCAAATAGCACGAAGAAACTCGCTACTAATCGTGTAATGCTCCACACGAAAGAAAAACTATCTGATAAACCGAGTGCTTTAAACACCGCTGCTCCAATAACTTGTCCGAATACCGGAACAATTAACGCAAAGACAATCATAAAAATAATAGCTAATGTAAACACAATTGATAACGCTCTTGTTGTAATAAAAGAACGTGTTTCCTTCACGTCATAAGCGCGGTTAAAAGCATTCATAACCGCATTAACACCATTTGAGGCAAACCATAACATGGATAATAAACCAAATGATAATAAACCACCATTTTGCTGGTTTACAACTTTATCTACATTTACCTCAATTAAGTTCATTGCATCATCTGGTACATAAACCTCTAATAAACTAAGCACATCCTCTGTTTGAATGGGAATAAATCCAAGAAGCGTAATTAAGAAAACGAGCCCAGGAAAAATTGCAAGCAAGAAGAAATAAGCGAGCTGTGCTGCCAAGCCCGCTACATCATCGCGCGTCGTCCGGTCATATAAATCTTTACCAAACGAATAGGTACGATTTCTTCTCACCTTTTCTAAAATTTTTCTCATATATGTTTAAACGCTTTTCTTCTCTTCTTTATCTTGCTTTAACTCAATGTACGCTTCAGTTTTTTTTTCCACTGCATTTGAGTCTTTCATAAATAATTCACGCGCTTCTTTCATACCACCATCTTCAGCAACTACTGGCTCTTCTTCTGCTTTCAGCTCATCTACCTTTGGAGATACAGCTTGAATTTCAATCGTTTCTGGCTTTTCTTCTGGCTCAACTTTTTTCTTACTAAAAATTTCTTTCGTTTCTTTTAACGTCTCTACAACAGATGGTGTTAATTTTTTAATTTCTGCTACTTTCGCTTTTACCACATTGAAATCAGCAAGTTCGCGTCCTTTATCTGTAACAGTTTGCACTTTTTCTTTGATCTTTGCATTTTCACCAATTTCAATCATCTTTGTTTTTGCTTTTTCTGCTGTATTTTTTACTTTTTCACGGTTTTCTTTCTTTAACATGGATACAGCTACACCTGCCGCTACACCAATCGCAATGTTTCGAGCAATATTATTTTTCTTTGCCATATTCCTTCACCCTTTCATTTCTTATGTTAGAAAGTATTTCTTTCTAAGCTTCCTCATATTCCTTGTTCATTTCGAATGAAAGCTAATAGCTTTGCACACCCTTCTGTTACAAGGTCATATACTTCTTGGAAATTCCTTGTATAGTAAGGGTCAGGAACGTCTGGAACAAAGTCGGACAGCCTACCAATATAGCCTCCAGTTTTACCTAAACTTTTTAAATCTGCTATATTCTTGTTGTCCATGGCAATAATATAATCAAACTTTGTTAAGTCTTCTTTTTCTACTTGCCTTGCTTTAATTCCTTCAAAAGTGACTGCATTTTCTTTTAAAATTTTTTGTGTTCCTTTATGTGGCGGATGGCCAACATGCCAATCTCCAGTTCCTGCAGAATCAATGACAATTTTCTCTTCAAGTCCCTCTTTTACGACAAGATTTCGAAAAATCGCTTCTGCCATCGGAGAACGGCAAATTTTCCCAAGACAAACAAACAATACTTGAACCATACTTTTGTTTCTTCCCTTCTTGGTGCATTTCTTAATATATACTTATAGTATAAACAACCAATTATTAAATATAAAGGAAATCCCTACTAATTTAATGGGATTGAAAAGATTCATTAACGAAAATGATAAAAAATGTTAAGATAGCCTTATGTTATTTTAAAGGGGGACACTTCGGTGGATTTATCCGTAAAGTCAGAAGAAAACGTTGAATATATGGTCGAAGCTATTAAAGAAAAATTACGTATGGTTAATGCTGGAGCGATGAGAGCTGCTAGTTTTAACGAAGAAATGTACGAAGATTTACGTGACATTTATGATCATGTTATGAAACGTGAAACATTCAGCATTAGTGAAATGCAAGCTATTACAGAAGAATTAGGTACATTAATTAAAAAGTAAAAAAGCCTCTCTTATATGAGGCTCTTTTTTATTTCCAACAAATTCATGACAACTCATCTCTTTCCCTCAACCAACTGTAAAATATTGTACAATAGAAGTAGAACCTCATCTTAGATTTTTTCTCCATACATACTACTCACAAATAATAGCAACACTACCATTGCTAACTGTTTTTACTGGAGGTGCTTACTTATGAGCAATTGGTACAGTAAGACGAAAGATCAAACATTAATTGACCTAGAAACAAACGAACAACACGGTTTAACAGATGAAATTGTAAGTGAACGTTTAAAGCAATACGGTTCTAATGAATTAGCTACAAAACAAAAACGCACTTTATGGCAGCGTATTTTCGCCCAAATTAATGACGTCCTCGTATATGTCCTTATTATTGCTGCCCTTATTTCTGCCTTTGTAGGTGAATGGGCGGATGCCAGTATTATCGCGCTTGTTGTAGTTTTAAATGCTGTTATCGGTGTTGTCCAAGAATCTAAAGCAGAACAAGCTTTAGAGGCACTAAAAAAGATGGCAACACCTAAAGCTATCGTCAAGAGACATGGTGAACTAAAAGAAATTCCATCTGAACACGTCGTTCCAGGGGATATCGTTATGCTCGATGCCGGACGATATATCCCCTGCGATTTACGCCTTATTGAAACCGCAAATTTAAAAGTTGAAGAATCTGCTCTAACTGGTGAATCTGTCCCTGTTGATAAAGATGCAATCTACCACCCTTCCATGCAAAGTGATGAACAAGTACCACTCGGCGATCAAAAAAACATGGCCTTTATGTCTACTCTTGTAACATACGGAAGAGGCGTCGGTGTTGCTGTTGAAACTGGAATGAACTCACAAATTGGTAAGATTGCTACCCTTTTACATGAAGCAGACGATGATATGACACCACTTCAAAAAAGCTTAGCACAAGTCGGAAAATATTTAGGCTTTGTCGCTGTAGCTATTTGTATCATTATGTTCCTCATCGGTTTTTTACAAGGCCGGGATACGTTAGAAATGTTTATGACTGCTATTAGCTTAGCCGTTGCAGCTATTCCAGAAGGCTTGCCAGCTATCGTTTCCATCGTTCTTGCAATTGGTGTGCAACGTATGATTAAACAAAACGTTATCATTCGCAAACTACCAGCTGTTGAAGCCCTCGGTTCTGTCACAATTATTTGTTCAGATAAAACAGGTACGTTAACGCAAAATAAAATGACCGTTACTCACTTTTATAGTGATAACACATACGATCGCTTAGAAAGTTTAAATGTAAATAATGATGCGCAACGTCTATTGTTAGAAAATATGGTGCTATGTAATGATGCGTCTTATAATAACGAATCACAAACGGGAGACCCGACTGAAATTGCACTTCTCGTTGCTGGAACCACTTTTAACATGCAAAAAGATTATTTAGAAAAAATACATGAACGTGTTAACGAAGTACCTTTCGATTCAGATCGTAAAATGATGTCAACCGTACATACATACGATGAAAGCTACTATAGCATGACGAAAGGCGCTATCGATAAGCTCTTACCTCGATGTACCCATATTTTTAAAAACGGCAAAATCGAGATTTTAACTGATTCTGATAAAAATCAAATATTAGAAGCTGCCGGAGCAATGTCTCAAGAAGCTTTAAGAGTACTTTCATTCGCATTTAAACAATACAATTCAAACGATATGGATATAAATCATCTTGAAGAAAATCTTATCTTTATTGGTCTTGTCGGTATGATTGATCCACCACGAACTGAAGTGAAAGATTCAATTAAAGAATGTAAAAAAGCCGGTATTCGCACAGTTATGATTACTGGTGACCATAAAGATACCGCCTTTGCAATTGCCAAAGAACTTGGCATTGCTGAAGAAATATCGGAAATTATGATTGGAACTGAATTAGATAACATTTCTGATACAGAACTAGCTAGCAAAATTAATCATTTAAATGTATTCGCTAGAGTCTCTCCAGAGCATAAAGTGAAAATTGTAAAGGCATTACGCGCGAAAGGAAATATCGTTTCTATGACTGGTGATGGTGTCAATGATGCAACATCTTTAAAGCAAGCTGATGTTGGCGTAGCGATGGGCATTACAGGAACAGACGTTGCAAAAGGGCAGCAGATGTCGTGTTAACAGATGATAATTTCTCATCTATTGTGAAAGCCGTTGAAGAAGGTAGAAATATTTATCGTAACATTAAAAAATCAATTCTCTTCCTACTCTCTTGTAACTTCGGAGAAATTATCGCTTTATTTTTAGCGATTTTACTCGGCTGGGCAACACCACTACGACCTATTCATATTTTGTGGGTGAATTTAATTACAGATACACTGCCTGCATTATCACTTGGGGTTGATCCTGAAGATCCAGATGTGATGAAGGAAAAACCACGACATGCGAAAGAAAGCTTATTTAGTGGCAGCGTTCCTTTCCTGATTTTCAATGGAGTTATCATTGGACTTTTAACGCTAATAGCTTTTATCGCCGGAGCAAAATTCTATACTGGAGATACAAATTTATTCCCTCTTTTCCCAGAGCGAATTGATGACGATGCTCTATTACACGCTCAAACGATGGCATTTGTCGTTCTTAGTTTTTCTCAGCTCGTTCATTCATTTAACTTGCGTTCAAGAACGAAATCAATTTTTTCAATTGGGATCTTTACAAATAAATATTTAGTCTTCTCCCTTCTTATCGGTGTTCTTATGCAAGTTTGTATCATCTCCATCCCGCCCCTTGCAAGTATATTCGGTGTACATGCATTAACGATGCGAGATTGGGGATTTGTTCTCTTATTAAGTATCATTCCACTTGTTGTGAATGAGATTGTTAAATTAGTGAAGAGAAACTAAAAGGCAATGAGGACTCTTCCTCATTGCCTTTTCATTTACCCTTGTAATTCTTTTTTAATATTCTCAGTTAATGTAGCCATACGTTTGCGGCTTTCTTCACGCTCACGTTTGTTTTGCTCTTCAATTTGTTGTGTTTCTTGCATACCTCTTGAAATAATGTTCCAAGTTTCCTCAAGTGTTTCCATCTTAATACTAGAAGAACCTGATAATCTCGCTACTTCTACACTTTGCGTTGCGATATTTTGTGCATTTTTCTTAAGTAATTCATTTGTACGGCGATCCAGTTCAGCCATAGAATCTGCAACAAGCTTTTGACGCTTCGCATTTACCGCTTGAATGATACCATTTTTAAAGATAGGAATCGTTGTAATAAATGCTGTATTGATTTTACCAATTAATTTATTATTACCACGTTGAATCATACGAATTTGTGGTGCTGTAAGTAGCGCAACCATACGCGCTTTTTCTAAATCATCAATACGTTGCTCTAAAATTTCAACAGAGTTTTTAAGCGACTCTAATTCAATACCTGCTAATTGATCATTATTACGCACACGCTCTTCATACATCGGAACTAATTCTGTATTTAAACGCTCTAATAGCATTTCTCCTGCTACTACGTACTTCTCTAAGTCTAAATAATATTTTAAGTCTTGCTCATACAAGCCATCTAACGTACCAATTGATTTTTTCATCTCATCTTGGTACTTCGTAATTTCCACATATACTTTATCAATTTCACGGCCCATCGTTTGATACTTGCTAAAAATTTGTTCTATCATTTTATCCGCTTTTTTGAACATACGTGAGAAGAAACCACTTTTCTCTTCCGCAAAGTCTTTGCTATCAAATCTGTCCATAATTTTACCAAGCTGTTTTAATAATTCACCAGAATCTTCTATCTTTGATAATGACATTGTATGTAAAATTTGATCAGCAAAACGTGAAATTTCCATAGAAGGTTCTTTTCCAAGTTCAATTAATTCTAATTGATCTTTAATATCTACCGCATTATAAATACGTTGTACATCCGCATCTTGTCTAAGTTGTAAGCGAACATCTTGTGCTGTTTGCTCATTTAATTCTGTTTTCGGATCTAGTACGACTGGGTTATTCATATAGTATTCTCCCTTTCCTTATAAAAATGGACGAAATAGTCCTTTTATTGTTTGTGATAAATTTTTATAAGCTGATGAACCATGAAACTCAAGATCGAAATTAACCTCTTCAAGCCAATGGGAATCAAATGCCCCCGCTTCAATATACGGTTCAATATCGTTTCTTCCCGTTGGATTGAAATGGAATACATCTACTCCAATTTGATTTAAAAATAGTAATAAAACAGCATCAGAACGAGTTAACTCTCCACTCTTCTCATTATTAAATATAACAATTTTCGGTACATCTTGTGAATAATCAAATTTCTCAAGCTGTTCTAAAATATTCGGTGGTATTTGAGAAAGTTGCGCGAAAACATATAGCGCTACATCTTGTTTCGTCTCTTTCGCAATTGGTTTGCACATTTCACTTTCACACGTATGGATAATCGCTTCTGCAATCCCATGTTGTAAACCTTCCGGTAAACGCTTATGCGGCCACCAATGGCTATTCATAATTAGATCCGGATGTAATTTCCCAGCTCGGTCCAATGCATCTCGATAATGATATTGGAAGTTTGCTTTTTGCTCTTTCGTAAATGGGAATGTATTAATTAGTAAACTGTTATCAAATGATGTAACAGCCTTTAATCGTTGAAAATACTCTTTATCATTCTTTGAAACACCTGATATTTTCGCAAATAAAGAAGGGATATAAATGTGTTTATTTTCAACAAAGAATGTCGGGCGTACAAACGCCTTTTCTTTCGTAATTAAAAAGAGTTCATCATATGTTGTTTTTAGTGTACGAGCTACAGGCGTATAGGAACGGAATTGCCACGGCTTGTACAGCAGTGACTTATCATGGTGAAGTACTTGCTCAATTTCTTTTGAAGCTTGATACGCTACTGTTGCCACACGCTCGCGGCGGCGATCTGGAAATGGTTCAAGAGAAATACGGCCTAGATGAGACACAATAAAGGTCCTTCCCTCTTCATCGACATTCTCAAATCCATCTTTTCCTTCTGGATGATAATAAAGCACATCACAACCGAGCATAATAAGAAAGTATAAGAAATATATACGGCTTTCCTGTGCATCACCATACCAAACGATACGCGGCATTTGTTTCTTATAATTAATCGTAGAGAACCACTTCGCTACATAATTTTCGCTTAGTTTAATTATGTCGATTAAGAAACGACGGAAGCCTTCTGTCTTTAACGACTGATTATGTTGTTTCTCATATAATTTCAATAGTGAAATAAACGTCGTATGTATGTAATGCTGTAAATCAGGATTGTCTACTTTCGGTAAAAGTTGTTTCCCAGATAAGTGTGCAACTAACCTATTTACTGTCAGACCATTTGGTGCTTCTTGATGTAATCCGAACACTTCTTGAATATGACGAAGCTTTTCCGAATCAATCACTTTGTTTAAATTTTGTTCGTGTAAAACTTCGATTCCTTTCGCTTCACTATAATCAAACAGTTCATTAAAATATTCATCTACATCATTAGGAACGCCAAGGATTCGACATGCTATATAACTAAATTTCATCTCATTCTCTGTCAGTTCATATTGTGGACGTTTTTCTAAAAGCGTTTCAAATTGCTTTAAATCTGATTCATCTTTTAATGCATATGGTTGAAGTGTAAAACGTGAAAACACAACTGTTCACCTCCAAAAACATTTACGTTTTTTCTAAGTCCTTCTTCTATTATAAACTATTTTTGGTTATAAAAAATGGGCGCTCACAAAACGAGCAAACCCATTCCAATTATTTATTGTCTTCTTTAGTAGCTGCAACTTCTTCTTTAGCTTGTCCAGAATTCTTCATGTAGTGAATTATAAATGTTGCTCCAAATGCTACAACTAAAATAATAAAGAATAGTGTATGACTAATCTCAATCTCGATTAAAGACAGTAACATTTTCGATGCAATAATTAAGATTAAAATGTATGCTGTCGTTTCAAGCTCTGGAATACGCTCTAACAATTTCAAGAATACACCGGCAATACCACGCATCATTAAAATACCTAGCATTCCGCCTAATAATAAAATCCAAACTTCATTAGATACACCAAATGCAGCAAGTACACTATCTACAGAGAATGCGATATCCATTAATTCGACCATTGCAACTGTTCCCCAGAAGACACCGAACATTCTGAAGAAAATACTGTTTTGGTTCATACCATGAGCTTCCTCTTCTTCACCTGCACCTTTACGCTTATCAATAAAGTATTTTACTGATAACCAAGCAAGGTAAAGTGCACCAAGAAGTTTTACCCACCATAATTTAATTAAGAACATTCCAATTCCAATTGCAATAAAGCGGAATATATAAGCTCCAATAAGTCCATAGAATAATGCTTTTTTACGTTTCTCTTCAGGAAGGTGTTTTACCATTACTGCTAACACAAGTGCGTTATCAGCAGATAACAACCCTTCAAGTACAACAAGTGTACCAATTAATCCCCAAGATACTGGATCTTGCAACACTTTAATCCACATGTCCAAGTCAAAAAACTGAGCATACGTATCAAGGATTCCTTGCAAAATACTCATCTTACCTTTATCCCCTATTCTTTGCTAGATTTATAGAAAGGTCAAAAAAAGGAAACGAATATCGTTTCCTTTCTATGCATCCAAGCCATACGCTCTTACAAGCGCACCTAAACCACCTTGGAATCCACTTCCTACTGCATTAAACTTCCACTGTCCATTATGACGGTATAATTCACAAAAGACAACTGCTGTTTCGATGGAGAAATCTTCCCCTAAGTCAAAACGAAGAACTTCTTCACTCGTTTCTTCATTCGCTAAACGAACAAACGCATTTCCTACTTGCCCAAAGTTTTGACTACGGCCTTCTGCATCATAAATCGTAACTGTAATAGCAATTCTGTGCACATCTGCTGGAACTTTCTTCAAGTCCACAACAAGTTGCTCATCGTCACCTTCACCTTCACCTGTACGGTTATCTCCTGTATGTAAAACAGATCCACAAGGAGACTGTAAATTATTATAGAAGATAAAATCAGTTTCCTTCGTACATTTTCCGTTTGCATCTAATAAAAAGGCAGATGCATCTAAATCGAAATCAGCTCCACCGTCATAAGATTTAATATCCCATCCAAGACCAATTACTGCTTTTGTTAAACCAGGGCTTGTCTTACCTAAATCGATTTTCTGGCCTTTTTGTAATTGAATAACCATCTATATTCACCTCTATATGTTTATCTTTAAAAATATATCCATCAGTAAACATACATTTCACCAATGGATATATAAATCAAATCTATTACTCTACATCTAAACCAAAGTTATTACATAGAGACGCTAATCCACCTTGGAATCCACTTCCGATTGCATTGAAATTCCAGTCACCTGCATGACGATATAATTCACCTACTACTACGGCTGTTTCAATAGAGAAATCTTCTCCTAAATCGTAACGAATTAATTCTGCATTCTTTTCTTCATCTAAAATACGTACGAAAGAATTAGAAACTTGTCCGAAGTTTTGGCTACGGCCTTCTCCATCATAAATTGTAATTGTGAAACAAATACGTTCGATGTGAGCAGGAACATTTTTCAAATCTACTTTAATCGCTTCGTCATCGCCTTCACCTTCACCAGTGCGGTTATCTCCTAAATGCTCTACAGCACCATTCGCACCTTTTGGATTATTATAGAAGACGAAATCCTCTGCACCTGAAACTTTACCGTTAGCACCTACTAAGAAAATACTAACATCTAAATCGAAATCGTTTTGTCCATCATAACGATTCGTGTCCCAACCAAGTCCTACAAGAACTTTCGAAAGACCTGGATTCGTTTTTGTTAAGTCTACCTTTTGTCCCTTTTTCAATGAAATTGACGCCATATACAATTCCTCCTCGGTTATTTTATTGATAACGTGATACAATCTCACTTAAGTTTTTATCTTGCGTGCCTTCTCCAACTGCTGAAAACTTCCATTCACTTCCGTGACGATACATTTCACCTGCAATTAGAGTTGTTTTGCCAGCATAATTATCCGATAAATTATAGCGTGCTAATTCTTCACCAGTTTGCGGGTTTTGAATACGAATATATGCATTACGAATCATCCCGAAATCTTGACGACGATTTACACAGTCATAAATATTTACAACGAATACTAAACGATTAATACGGCTCGGAACTTTATGTAATTCTACGAAAATTGTTTCGTCATCACCAGCGCCTTCACCTGTTAAATTATCTCCTGAATGAATAATACTACCACAAGTAGAAAGTTTATTTCCGAAGTAAACTAAATCATTTTTGTTTAAAAAACGATCTCCTTCTAACATAACAACAGATGCATCACAATCTACATTTGGTTTACTTCCAAATAATGAAGACAGAAATCCACCTGATTGCCCAATTGGATCCCAGCCTAAGCCAACCTGTAGTTTTGCTACTTTTGGTTGTCCTTTCGTTAAATCGATCTTTTGACCTTTTTCTAAAATAATAGGCATGAAGTTTCTCCCTTTCTACAAAGCATTTTCCAAATCGGAAAATATTGTATTCTTCTCTTATATTGTAGCATTATTTACCTAGCGATAAAAAGGATAAATTCTCAGTTATATGAAAACATTCATATAACTTACTTATGATGATGTAAGAAGTGGTAAATAGCACCAATCATTCCTGCACAATTACCGTTTTGCGCAAGTTCAATCTCACAATTATTATAAATCTCTTGATTTAAGTATTTACTGATCTCTTCTTTTACTTCTTTTAAAAACTCATTTCCTCTATCGGTAATTCCTCCACCAATAATAATCGTTTCTGGATTAAAAATATAAGCAAGATTACTAATTCCGATTGCCAAATGTTTAAAAAAAATCCCAACTGCTTGAGCAACTTCTCTATCTCCTTTATCATACAACTCGAAAATTCTTTTCCCATTCCACTCGCCTTTGCCTTTATATTTTCTTACAAGCCGAATTAATCCTGAAATCGAAGCAACCTCTTCAAACGTTTTTCCTTCTATTAGCATATTCCCCCATTCACCAGCACTAAATGAATGTCCTCGGTACAATTCTCCATCTATAAAAATTGCTCCCCCAATCCCTGTTCCAATGGTGAGCATAATAAAGTTATCTTTCTCTCTTCCACTACCATTCCACTTTTCTCCAAACGCTGCACAATTCACATCATTGTCAATCGATACTGGAACTTTTAATATCTCTTGCAATCTATCAATAATAGGAATCGTACTATATCCCGGAATATGATCCGCACCTCCCGTCACAATTCCTTTATTAATATCAACAATTCCCGTAGTGCTAATACCAATTCCTGCAATAGTATGTTCATTCATTATTTTTTGGGATACATATATAAGTTTTTGAATAATTTGTTCTCCGCCTAAATGAATTTCTGTTGCAACTGTTTTACGCTTTAATACTCTCCCTATTTCTGAAACAATACCATACTTAATTTGCGTACCGCCAATATCAAACGCTATATACTCTTTCATCCACTGCCACTTCCTCTACCGTTATGAATGTAAATTCTCCACCTCTATTATTTGTAGAAAATCTACATTAACTCTTTTCTGCTTTGACAAATACACCACCTTTTTCTATATATAGTTTTTTTTGCATAAAACTCTTTTTCCTAAGAAATATTACAAAGGGATGTATTGATGGAATATTAATTTCTTAGGAGGAAAACCATGACGAAAATCTTCATTTTAGCATCAACACTCTCTTTATCTTTTTTTAGCGGTTTAAATATCGGTAATGCTGCAACTGAAAACTTCCAACCATTAACAAACGCTATTGTACAAAATAGCGATCATTTTGCAGAAGGAAACTCAAAGGATAATAATAAACCTCCAGGAAATAACGGTTCTCAGGACGATAGTGGTTCTGGTAACAGTGGCTCTGACGGCAATGGTTCCGGCGGTAATGGTTCTGGTGGTAGCAGCTCTGACGGCAATGGTTCCGGCGGTAATGGTTCTGGTGGTAGCAGCTCTGACGGCAGTGGTTCTGGTGACAATGGTTCCGGCGGTAACGGTTCTGATGGCAGTGGCTCTGGTGGCAATGGCTCTCAAGGTGGTAATGGCTCTCAAGGTGGTAATGGCTCTCAAGGTGGCAATCGTGTTAAAGGCGATAACAATTCTCAGGAGGGCAACGGTTCTCAAGGGGATAATGTAAAAGATAATACAAAAAAACAAGGTGATAAATTACCGAATACAGCAACACATTATCCTGCATCTATTTTAATGGGTCTTTCAACATTCCTAATTGGTATGTTACTGTTTATTCGTCGTAAAAACGTAAAATAAGAGCAACATACTTCCATCTAAAGAATACATGAAATACTGTATAAAACTAAAAAGGACTTTGGATTGCACTTTATTATGCAGCCCAAAGTCCTTTTTATCACCTATCAGAAAAAGTATTAATACGCTTTTCCCCAATACACCATTTGTTTAGCTTCTTTACCACAACAAATACATTCTTCAGCTAAATGCTCTTGCTCAAAAGGCATACAGCGAGAAGATACTCCAACTTCTTCTTTTAGTTTCTCTTCACAAGCTAATTCCCCGCACCACATCGCTTTAATAAATCCTTGCTTTTCGTCAGCTATTTTTTTCATCTCTTCGAAATTTGTCGCAACATACGTATTCTCATCGCGAAATGCTTTTGCTTTATTAAATAAAGCAATATGAATTTCTTCAAGTAATGCTGGAATACGTTCTTCTAATTGATCCATTGGTACAAACTCTTTTTCCTTCGTATCTCTTCTTACAAGTACAACTTGATTCTTTTCAATATCTTTAGGGCCAACTTCTAATCGAATTGGAATCCCCTTCATTTCATACTCATTAAATTTCCAGCCTGGTGTTTTATTACTAGCATCTATTTTTACTCGTGCAACCTTTTGAATATGTGCTTGTAACTCTATTGCTTTTGCTAAAACTCCTTCTTTATGCTGAGCAATCGGTACAATAACAACTTGCACTGGAGCGACTTTTGGTGGCATTACAAGTCCATTATTATCACTATGAACCATTATTAGCCCGCCTATCATTCTTGTTGATACACCCCAAGATGTTTGGTGCACATATTGCCACTTACCGTTACGATCTAAAAACTTAATATCAAATGCTTCTGAGAAATTCGTCCCAAAGTTATGAGAGGTTCCTGTTTGAAGTGCTTTTCCATCATGCATTAAACTTTCAATTGTATAAGTTGCCTTTGCTCCAGCAAACTTCTCTTTTTCTGTTTTTTGTCCTTTAATAACTGGTATTGCTAAATAATCCTCACAGAAAGAAGCATATAAGTTTAAAATATTTAATGTTTCAGCCTGCGATTCTTCTGCCGTTTCATGGATTGTATGACCCTCTTGCCATAAAAATTCAGTCGTACGAAGGAACGGCCTAGTTGTCTTCTCCCAACGAACTACTGAACACCACTGATTATATAACTTTGGCAAATCATTATAGGATTGCACAATTTTTGAAAAATGCTCACAGAATAAAGTTTCAGATGTAGGACGTACACAAAGTCTTTCCGCTAACTTTTCATCTCCACCATGCGTGACCCATGCTACTTCAGGAGCAAATCCTTCAACATGATCCTTCTCTTTTTGCAATAAACTCTCTGGGATAAACATTGGCATATATACATTTTCATGGCCAGTTTCTTTTAACTTCTCATCCATCACCTTCTGCATATTCTCCCATAAGGCATAACCATACGGACGTAAAATCATGCACCCTTTTACACTTGAATAATCAACAAGTTCGGCTTTTTTTACAATATCGGTATACCACTGCGCAAAGTCCTCTTCCATCTTCGTAATGGCTTGCACTTGTTCTTTTGCCATAGTCAGTCTTCCTCCTTCTAGAAAATACAAAAAAGCCCGCGTCCCTAAATAGGGACCGAGCTTTGCCGGCGTTACCACCCTGATTCATGCACAAAAATTGCGCATGCTCTCTTTTTGATAACGGGAAATTCCCGCTGCATATGCAGAACTCAAAGGCAGGTTCCATATTGCCTTTTTAAGAATCTTTCAGCCTGGCGGATTCTCTCTCTGCTAAAAAGGTTGAACATGTACTAGTCCTTTTTCATCGTTATAACGAAATAAATTTGTTGATTATCATAATACAAATTCTTTTTTAAAACAATAGCTAATTTTCTTATTATTATATATTCTTTTCATTTTTTGCAGTTTTATACGTAGCTTTTCCGCGTAATTTTCACAAGTTGATGTGCAATCATACCGATAAGTTTACCAAGTAGGACGAAGAAACCAATAAATCCATATCCCATTCCTTCCCACCCACCAATAACCATCATTGTAACGGGAAAGGACGCTAAGCAAAGAAGTATTAAACTAAGTGCAAATATAATATCGAACTGTTTGTCTGGAAACCGTTTCTTTAGTAAATATGAAATAGCAAATACAAGGATAATCGTGATTCCACCAATGATGTAAAAGATACCAAATCCATCTAACCAATCCATAGTGTTTCCTCCTTCCATAGATTCCCTTATACTTAATTATATGTTTAATTTTTCTGAAAATAAATAATAAATTTTCACCTAAAAATATATTTTTATTACTAGGTATTAATAGTAATATATAAGAATAGGTTTTATATAATCAGGAGGGAACTTTATGGATAAAGCATTAACAAACCATGTCATTATTTTATCATTCGACTGTTTATCAGCTTTAGATTTTCCTATACTACAAAAACTACCTCATTTCCAATCTCTAATAAAAAAGGGCACGGTTGTCGAAAAAGTAGAACCAATTTATCCTTCTGTAACATATCCAAGCCACTCAACAATCGTAACCGGTAATTATCCTAACAAGCACGGTGTTGTTAGCAATACGTTACTTCAACCAGGGCGTGAATCACCTGATTGGCATTGGTACCGAAAATCAATAAAAGGAACAACATTGTATGATGAAGCGCGCAAAGCAAATTTAACGACAGCCGCCCTTCTATGGCCTGTTACTGGAAGAGCGAACATCGATTACAATTTACCAGAAATTTTCCCCAATAGACCTTGGCAAAATCAAGTGTTAGTTTCCTTATTTAGCGGTAGCCCACTATACCAATTAGATTTAAATCGTCGTTTCGGCCATATAAGAAATGGTTTATCACAACCAGAGCTGGATGATTTCGTCCTCGCCTCTGCTGTGCATACAATCCAGACGAAAAAGCCTAATGTCATGTTTGTACATTTCACCGATCTAGACACCCAAAGACACTATCACGGCTTTGAATCTAACGAAACAATAGCTGCTATCCAGAGACATGACGAACGTCTAGGGAAAATTATTCAAGCACTAAAAGAAAGTGACCTATACGAAGAAAGTACAATTATTGCCCTTGGTGATCATAGCGCTTTAAGTGAAAACAAATCCATCCAATTAAATGTGCTATTCCATCAAAGAGGACTTATATCTCTTAATAAAAAAGGAAAATTAGTAGACTGGAAAGCCTATTGCCAAAGTTGCGACGGCTCTGCCTATGTATATGTAAAGGACAAAAATGATACGGATACAATTCGGGAGGTACAACTACTCCTTGAAGACCTACTTCAAAATAAACAAAACGGAATTGAATTTATACTTCATGATGAAGCTGCGAAAGACTGCGGTGCAGACGGTAATTGTTTATTCATGTTAGAAGCACGAGAAGGGTATTATTTCACTGAAAACTATACAGGAGATTTCATAAAAGAAATTACCGAAAAAGATGTTACGCCTAGTAAAAAATATACATTTGGTACGCATGGATACTCTCCAACAAAACCTAACTATGAAACAATTTTTATCGCTGCCGGAAAAGGCATAAAAAGTGGTGTGACAATCCCATATATGAGACTTATTGATGAAGGTCCAACTATCGCTAGACTACTAGGTTTACACTTAGGTGAAACAGACGGAGCAATTGTAGAGGATTTACTCCAATTGTAAAGAACTGTGTATATATGTAAAAGTTATGTAAAATTCATCACTGTTTCTCTTTTTATAATTTTTATTTTTGTACACTGTTAGTAAAACAAATTTAAGGGGGAACATTATATGAAAAAAATGTCCAGACAAGAAAAAAGCTGGATATTATACGATTGGGCGAACTCTGTATACTCGCTCGTCATTACAACTGCATTATTTCCAATTTACTTTAAAGCAGCTGCAAAAGAAGCTGGACTATCTGGGGCAACTTCAACAGCATATTGGGGATATGCAAACTCATTCGCAACACTTTTAATTTCTATACTTGCCCCTATTCTCGGCACAGTTGCTGATTATAAAGGATTTAAAAAACGATTTTTCACATTCTTCTTTGGACTTGGTATCGTATTTACAAGTATGTTAGCAATTGTTCCAACCTCTCAGTGGTACTTATTGCTAGGGTGCTATATGCTCGCCTTAATCGGCTTTGCTGGAGCAAACATTTTCTATGATGCATTTTTAGTAGACGTCACTTCTGAAGATAGAATGAACCGAATTTCTACAAGAGGATTTGCATTAGGTTATATCGGGAGTACAATTCCTTTTATCGGTTGTATCGCTCTTATTATTCTTTCTCAAAAAGGAACTATTCCCTTATCGGTCGGCATTGCTAGTCAAATTTCCTTTGCAATAACAGCTCTTTGGTGGGGGTTATTTACAATTCCAATGCTAAAAAACGTAGAGCAAACACACTATATTGAGCGTCATCCAAGACCTATTAGAATGAGCTTCAAACGTCTTGCTGATACTTTTAAAAATATTAAAGAATATAAAACTGTATTTATGTTTCTAATCGCTTACTTTTTCTATATTGACGGAGTCGATACAATTATTACTATGTCTACCGCTTACGGAACCGATCTCGGTATTAGTGCAACGAATCTATTAATCATATTATTTGTAACACAAATTGTCGCTTGTCCATTTGCGTTACTATACGGAAAACTATCTGAACCATTTACTGGTAAAAAAATGCTATATGTCGGTATCATTATTTATGTCATTATTTGCACATATGCTTATTTCTTAAAAACAACACTTGATTTTTGGATTTTAGCAATGTTAGTTGCTACATCTCAAGGTGGTATTCAAGCACTAAGTCGTTCATACTTTGCAAAACTAGTACCAAAAGAATCTGCTAATGAATTCTTCGGATTTTATAATATATTTGGAAAGTTTGCCGCAATTATGGGTCCGGTATTAGTCGGTGTTACAACGCAATTAACAGGACAAACAAACGCTGGTGTTCTTAGTATTATTGTTCTATTTATTATCGGAGGATTCTTACTAACTAGAGTTCCAGAAAATAATACATCCGTTACACCACCTAGTCCAAAGACTAAAACGCTATAAGAAAAGATCCTCTTCTCATAAGAAGAGGATCTTTTTTATTTTTAAAGGTGCGCCTTATAATGAACGACTCTACTGCTTGTACAAAAATAATTTATCAACAGTTGTTCCTAATACTTCAGCTAAACGGAACGCTAACGCTAAGCTTGGATCATATTTATTATTCTCAATTGCATTTATCGTTTGTCTAGAAACCTTACATTTATCAGCTAATGCGCCTTGTGAAATATTATTTTCAGTGCGTAATTCATAGATTTGATTTTTCACACCATTGCTCCTAACCTGTAAAATTATTTTTACAACATCAGTATATAATTGGCTCATATAGTTGTCAAAAGTTCCTCAAAGAAAAAGAGAGCAATTTTGCTCCCTTACAATAGTTATTTCGAAACTAACGAATTTGTTAGTGCCTCTTTATTAGCAACATCGTCTTTTTTTATTTGCATGCGTAGAACTGGCCCTATCGCTAATAAAATAAGTGCCATTGCTATACAAAACACAGTAACTAGTGAAGTTAGTTCCTTTAATCCTCCAGCTAATGAAGTTCCAATTAGCATTGCCCCCATAAACAGTGGTAAAATCGTTCCATTTACTCTTCCAACCATATTTTCTGGTACAAGTTGAATCATAAGCGTACCGACAACAATATTAACACAAGCTAAACAAATACCTGTTCCAAATCTCATGAAACTAGTAATCCAAAATGATGTAGATAGCCCTTCTACTAAAAATGAAATCGCTAATATACCCATACCGAATACAAACATCTTTTTCGGATTCACTTTTGAAGCGAAAACTGCAGCAACAATACCACCGAGTAACATACCTATTCCGTCAGCTGCCGCTAAATATTGAACAGCTTCTTTTTCCATACCTAAACGTTCAATTACAAGGAATACTTCTAATGGATTCGTTAATCCAACAGCCAAACCCATAATTGTAAAAGTGATCGTAATCATACGTAAATTTTTCGTATGAAGAACATACTTCCAACCTTCTTTTATATCATTTTTTAATGAGTCTCTCGCCACCTGCTCTTTTTCAACCCATTTTGGTAAGAATGAAAGGGCGATAGCAGATAACAAAAATAAAAAATGATTAAGCTATATAGTGATGTAAATAAACCAAGTTGTGTATACACAAGCGATCCTACCACTGGTCCAAAAATCAGAAATAATGACTGTAATGTTTGGTTAAATGCAATCGCATTTGCTACCTCTCCTTCTTTTACATAGCGCTTAAATATACGCGAAGATGAGGGCTGAGAAAACTGACCTACAATCGCGGAAATGAGTGTTGCAAAAAATATAGCCTGCCAATAATCCAGCTTTAACAACAAAACAATTCCTATAATAGACAGTACACTTAATACATCTCCAGCGACCATTGTTCTTTTCGGATTCCAACGATCAGCTAGCGCACCACCGATAAACGAGAAAATAAAAATAGGTGCATATTCCATAACTGATAACAACGAAACAGAAACTGGATCATTATTCGTTCGCTCCATTATAAAATACAAAAGAGCCATATTTCTGATCCAAATTGCAAATTGTTGTAAAATATCAGACGCCATAACGAGCATAAATGCTCGGTTTTTAAATAAAGCGTTCATTTTCATTCCCCTTTCACAAACCGACCGTTCGGTCTAATTTATTTTGTAAGAAAAGCAACTGACCTATTATTCAGCTGCCATTCCTTTTAACAATACATCTATTGCCTTTTTATAAATACGTTTCAGCTCTTTATAATCTAATTCGTAGTAAAGCACTCCAAGTCCTGATAATAATCCGTTTACAATATACATAAGATCACGAGTATTATCTTCACGGAACTCTCCAGACTGTATACCTACTTCAATTAATTTCTCAAACATAACATATGATTCTCTAGTTAAAGCTAACAGTTCATCCAGAATCTCTTTACTTACAACTTGGCTCATAGAGAATTCCTCTATTGCATTTGAAATTGGTTGCTGTATGTCCTCTACATGATATTCCGCGAGACCATATAGTTTTTCAGTACTAGTGCTATACAACTTCTCTTTTTCATTCCATTTTTCAATCCAATCATACGTATGCTGTTTCACTACAAATAAAAATAATTCTTCTTTACTTTTAAAGTGATAATAAATACTTCCTTTACTTCGCTCTGTAATTTCACAAATCTCTTCCATAGATGTAGCTGCGTAGCCCTTCTGTGAAAATAGACTTTCTGCTTTATATGCAATTTCTTTCTTTATCTCTTCTGCACTTCTTCTCATATTCACACCTCTTTAAACCGACCGTTCAGTCTAATAATAACAAATCAAAAACCTCTATCGCAAGAGGCTATATTCCTTATTTAAGAAAACGTACTTTCAAACCAAGTTCGAATCATATGTATGGTTCCAAATTTAAATGCTAATTTAACAAGAAATACGCCTCCCGCAGCTAATAAAAATAACACTACTTTCCCCTTATTTTTCACTTTCGGTTCCCTTTTCATTTCCATTCCCCTTAGTATGTTAAAAATATTAAACAAACGTTTGTTTAACTGTGTTTATGCATATGTAAGCCGACTAATCAAACGTTTGTTTAAAAAGAAATACGCCTAATATAAGGCGCATTTTTATCAATCACCACCGCCACCGCAGCTTCCTCCGCTATCTCCCCCAAAAGATCCTCCACAATCATGTGAGCCGCCATCATGCGAGCTATCATTATCAGATCCAGCAAAGAAAAATAATGGTGATGAGCTGTTAGATGAATTATGAATGTTATTTTGTTTTGTAAGATTTACCTTCTTTTTGTTCGATCGAACTGCTGTTACGATTGTTCCAACTACAACAAATAATAGTATGACAATAATAAATTCCATTTAAAAGCCGCCCTTATTCCTCGAATAATTGAATGGTTCTCTCTAGATTTTCAAGTGAAATGAAGCGTGATTCACGAAGAATTTCTTTTCCATTATGAAATAATAAAATTGTTGGCCCTGTAAATACTCCATATCGCCCCGCAATCTCTTGCATGTCTTGTAGTAATATCTCTATTTTCTCTACGTAATCATAATTCTCTAATACGCAATTTACTTTTCTTAGCATAACATCACAAACACCACAATTTTCCGTTTTAATAAACAGAAGTACCAATTGTTGTTCTTCGATATAGGTCGCTAATTCTTCTATCGTTTTAAATGTATTCATCTTATCCCTCTTAACGTAATTTACGAAATACTTTGGCTTGATACATACGAAAAGCTGAACTATCTTTAATCTTTCTCTTTTCCATTACCTGCTGAAAACGCAGAGTTTTTGCTGTTAACTCTTCTCGTAATTTCTTTCTCTCTTCTTCATCATAACAGCAAGCAATTAGATCTTCTATTTTTAATATATCTTTTTGTAGTTCCATTTCTGGTGGAATCATTCCCGCATTTTTTAAAATTTTATAACTCATTCTAAGTTCTGGAGGTACCATTGAAAGATCTTCTAATTGTAGTGGTTTTCCTTTTCCCGGAATATAATCAAGATCACCATTCCGTATTGCTTGTCGAATTTTCTCTTCAGCAATGTTCAAAAACACATCCACACTATTCCCTCCTTTACATATTTTTACTATTATTTTACATGATATTTCCTTATCTTTCTACGTCTTTAATAATTGGCTCCATACAATTTTTTCTCAAATTTATTTATAATGAGCTTTTTCCTCCCATACCGATTTTTCGTTTTCATATATAGTTTGTATTCAAGCCTTTTTGTATTGAGAAAGTCTTTTTCAACTTAATAAAGCGTTTACACTAAATCTTACATTTGTTACGATTTAATCACCCCCAGCTCCCTTGTATAGACTTCGTGATGTCTGATCATTTTATCTAGACGTTTCACACGTCTAGATTCATTTTGATTTATTGGCGTATGCCTTTAAATATATCTTTTATTTTGAAAGGAGAAATGGCTATGAGGTCTCAAAAATTCACACTGCTATTACTATCCCTACTACTTTTCTTACCTCTTTTTCTCACAAATTTTATTACTCCAAATCTCGCATTAGCAGATTCACCAAAGCAAAGTCAAAAAATTGTTGGGTACTTTCCTTCGTGGGCGTTTACGGACGTAATTATCAAGTTGCTGACATTGATGCATCAAAACTTACTCACCTTAACTATGCTTTCGCGGATATTTGTTGGAATGGAAAACATGGAAACCCTTCTACTCATCCTGATAATCCAAATAAACAAACGTGGAACTGTAAAGAATCTGGTGTACCATTGCAAAATAAAGAGGTTCCTAATGGTACTCTCGTACTCGGGGAACCATGGGCTGATGTTACCAAATCGTATCCTGGCTCAGGGACAACTTGGGAAGATTGCGATAAATATGCCCGTTGCGGAAATTTCGGTGAACTAAAACGATTAAAAGCTAAATATCCTCACTTAAAAACAATTATTTCCGTTGGTGGCTGGACTTGGTCTAACCGCTTTTCTGATATGGCCGCTGATGAAAAAACAAGAAAAGTATTTGCTGACTCTACAGTAGCTTTTCTTCGCGCATATGGGTTTGATGGCGTAGATTTAGACTGGGAATATCCGGGCGTTGAAACGATTCCTGGTGGTAGTTACCGTCCTGAAGATAAGCAAAATTTCACTCTCCTTCTTCAAGACGTCCGAAATGCTTTGAATAAAGCAGGTGCTGAAGATGGCAAACAATATTTACTAACAATCGCTTCAGGCGCAAGCCAACGCTACGCTGATCATACAGAGCTAAAGAGAATTTCTCAAATACTCGATTGGATTAATATTATGACATATGATTTCCACGGCGGATGGGAAGCTACTTCTAATCATAATGCAGCTCTATATAAGGATCCAAATGACCCAGCAGCAAATACGAATTTTTACGTAGATGGTGCTATAAATGTTTATACAAATGAAGGTGTTCCAGTCGATAAACTAGTATTAGGCGTACCCTTTTACGGACGTGGCTGGAAAAGTTGTGGCAAAGAAAATAACGGACAATATCAACCTTGCAAACCAGGTAGTGATGGGAAACTTGCTTCTAAAGGTACTTGGGATGATTATTCTACCGGTGACACGGGTGTGTATGATTACGGTGATTTAGCAGCCAATTACGTTAATAAAAATGGTTTTGTACGCCACTGGAATGACACAGCTAAAGTACCTTATTTATATAATGCAACTACAGGCACATTTATTAGCTACGATGACAATGAATCTATGAAATACAAAACAGACTATATAAAGACGAAAGGTTTAAGTGGAGCAATGTTTTGGGAACTAAGCGGAGATTGCCGCACAAGTCCAAAATATAGTTGTAGTGGTCCAAAATTACTTGATACGCTAGTAAAAGAATTACTTGGTGGACCTATTAGTCAAAAAGATACTGAGCCACCAACGAATGTTAAAAACATTGTAGTTACGAATAAAAATTCAAACTCAGTTCAATTAAACTGGACTGCATCTACTGATAACGTAGGAGTTACGGAATATGAAATTACTGCTGGAGAAGAGAAATGGAGTACAACAACAAATAGCATTACAATTAAAAACTTAAAACCTAATACGGAATACACATTTTCAGTAATTGCCAAAGATGCTGCTGGAAATAAATCACAACCTACCGCTTTTACTGTCAAAACAGATGAAGCTAATACAACACCTCCTGATGGAAATGGTACTGCTACATTTTCAGTCACTTCGAATTGGGGCAGTGGTTATAACTTCTCGATTATAATTAAAAATAATGGAACGACTCCTATTAAAAATTGGAAATTAGAATTTGATTATAGCGGCAATTTAACACAAGTTTGGGATTCTAAAATTAGTAGTAAAACAAATAATCATTATGTAATTACGAACGCAGGATGGAATGGTGAAATTCCTCCTGGTGGGTCTATTACAATTGGCGGTGCAGGAACAGGTAATCCTGCCGAACTTTTAAATGCCGTCATTAGCGAAAACTAGACGTAATATCCATTAATTACTTCACTAAAGTTTGAATTTAGGTTTGAGTAATACCTCCTAAATTCAAACTTTTAATTTTACGGAAAATCAAATTATAATAATAACTTATTATAATTATATTAAGTTTATACATTCATTTTATAATATGAAGTTTATATGAAGTTCATTTGAATTTTACATGAATTTCCTTTAATTTCTATTGTCTTCCTATAATATCCATATTATTCTTTACATATAGGAATTATTTTCATTCCACTTTGAACTATCTATATATATAAATAAAGATAGTCACCTGTTAGGGAAAGGCTTTCGTATTATTATAAATATAACAAAAGAAAAAGCACGCTTATAAGCGCACCATAAGAGTGCTTCTTCATACAATTCTCATGTAAGAGTTCTCGAAAATCATGTTAATCACAAAGAAAAGGCATTAGCTCATAAAAGCTAATGCCTTTTCTTTATTCATATTATTGAGTATTCCATTCTTCTATATTTCATACTTTTGTTATCCACGATTCATAGAAAGAAGGTTCATGTGAGACAATTAAAACCGTTCCTTTGTATTGTTGTAACGCTTCCTGTAAAGCCATCTTAGTTTCTACATCCAAATGATTAGTCCGTTCGTCTAAAATTAAAACATCAGCTTTTTCTATTTTTTCATATAAGGAGCTAACACACTTAAAATCTCTTCTTTATCCTTTTTTAATTCGAGTGATGTTAACATATCCATCGTTCTCGGTCTAGGTAATTTCACTTGTACCTCACCAACTATTGACGCTGGTCTTTGAGATAAAATAAATACGCGATCTGAAAGCAAGATTGCCTCATCTAAGTCATGTGTAACCATAATGATTGTTTGCTTCTCTTGATGCCAAGAGTTTAAAAGCCAGCTATGTACTTCCATTTTTGTAAATGCATCTAACTTTCCAAAAGGCTCATCAAGCAGCATAATTGGCTTTTCACATAAATATGTGCGCAGAAAACTAATTCTTTGACGCATACCACCAGACAATTCATCTGGATAATGGTCTGCATATTCATCTAGTTCGAACTGCTTTAATGCTTCCATTCCTTCTGTCAGCCTTTGCTTTTTCGGCTTTCCTTCAATTTCTAACGGAAGAACGATATTTTGCAAAGCTGATCGCCACGGTAGTAATAAATCTTGTTGTGGCATATAACTAACAACATCTTGCTCTTGTACTTGCTTATCTTTATACGTTACGTTCCCGCTTGTTGGTTTTTCAACATTTGCAATCATGTTTAATAATGTGCTTTTCCCGCAACCACTCGGTCCTACAAAGGAAACAAACTCTCCCTCTTGTATAGAGGCACTAATATTCTCTAATACATTCTTTCCGTCGAAAGATTTCACTATATTTTTTATTTGTAATCCGCTCATTTTTCACTTGGAAGGAATTCATTTGTAAAAGCATCTTTTACATCGATTTTCTTTTTAATAACTTTGTTGTCATATAAGAAATTCATGTAATTCGTCCAAATTTCTTCCTTCTGTACTCCCCATGCTTTAGCATCATCTTGATACTTCGTACTTAACCATTTTTGGCTTTCTTGAACTAAATCTTTATTCACATCTGGAACAGCTTTAATTAAAATATCAGCAGCCTCTTTCGGTTCCTTAATTGCAAAATTATAACCTTCTGTCGTTGCACTCATAAACTTTTTCACAAAGTCTTTATCTTGCTTCGTATGTTTTTCACTCGTAATAATAACAGGACTATAGAAATCAAGCGCTGGATCTAAGTCCTTCACCATAATCGTATTTAACTCTTTTCCTTGACGCTTCGCTTCAATACCATCCCATCCGTAATAAATCCATTCAAAGTCTGCATCACGGCCAATTGATTTAAAGAAATCGGTTTGTCCTAAGATGATTTTTTCAACTTTATTAAAATCAGCTTGATGTTTATCCATAATCGTCTTTAATGTCGCTTCTTCTGCTGGTCCTCCCCAGCCGCCGTAACGTTTACCTTCAAAATCTTTCGGGGACGTCATATTGTCTTTCTTAAGCGATGCAAACGCTGAAGTGTTATGCTGAATAATCGCTCCTACAGATACAACAGGAATTCCTTCTACACGAGCTAACGTTACATTTTCTTGTGCGCTTATTGCGAAGTCTGCTTTTCCTGATGCTATCATTTGCTCTGCTGTTACATTGTCACCTGGTTGAATAATTTCTACATCTAATCCTTGCTTTTTGTAATAATCTTTCGTTTGCGCTACATACAAGCCAGTATGATTCGTATTTGGAAACCAATCTAATACTACTTTTACTTTTTGATCTTTACTTGCACTTTCTTCTTTCTTCGCCGGATTACATCCAGCCACACCTACCGCTACTAAGGCAGCTAACATAACTTTCAAACCTTTTTTCATTTTCTGCCGTCCTTTCTATATATCCATGGTGCTGTTATTCTTGCCATAAACTCTACGATAAAATACAGGAATAATGTCACTATAACGATGATTGCTGCAACACCAAATACTCGGGCAGTCAAAAAGGATTTTGTAGCCCTCGTAAGCATAACGCCTAATCCTTCACTTGCACCGAGCCATTCTCCGATAATTGCCCCCATTACGCTATATGTAACTGCAATTTTTAAACCTGAGAAAAAGTATGGAAGCACTGCTGGAAATTTTACTTTCTGGTAAACTTGCCATTTTGTCGCCTTCATTGTTTGTAACAGTTTCAGCATGTTTTTATCTACTGTTTGAAAACCTTCTAAAATACTAAGCGCAATTGGGAAGAAACAAACGAGTATTACGACCATTACTTTCGGTAACATCCCATATCCAAACCAAATAATAAATAGCGGTGCAAGTACAACAATTGGAATTGTTTGCGAAATAACGAGCAATGGATTTATTAAAATACGAAATAACGGTATAACGTCCATAATAATTGCGATGCTCGTCCCCAATAAAATTGCAAAGAATAGTCCAATTATAACTTCCTGCAGTGTTTGCATCGTATTTGGTAATAGTAAATCTTTCATCCCAATTAATTCTTGAACAATGGCAGAAGGCTTTGGTAAAATCCACGGTTCGATTTTAAATAATGAAACAGATCCTTCCCATATCGCAATGAGAAGGATAAGCCAAATAGTTGTAATAAGTTTAGATTGCTTCTGGTTTTGCATATTCATCACGGTACTTCCAAACCTTTTCATCTATCGTTACACCAGTGCTTGGACGATAATGGATTTTAATAGAAGTAATCACTTCTTCTGCTCCAGCGTCGCCGCAAGCTTGTTGCGCACGTTTAACGACATCAAGAAGTACATCTAATTCTCCTTCCAAAGTTGTTTCCATTGCCCCTACTTCATAACGAACTCCCGATTGTTGCACAACTTCAATTGCTTTATCGACAACAGAATATACATCTTTCGTTTTCGCTTGTGGTACTACTGAAAATGACATTGTAACTTGTTGTGACATAATAAAATCCCCCTTATAAAATTAAATTTCAAAAATAAGAAAAGGCTTTCCTACTGCGTAGGAAAGCCTTGTATGCAAGTTATTACAGAATAACATATGCTACATCACTTTAAGTAACTCCCTACGCTGGCATTATCCAGATCAGGTTGAGGGTCGATGTTTACTTACATCCTCTCAGCCAATTGGCTCCCCGGTCCTTAATTCGTTTTCATTGTAGCATGATTTATTTTATTGAACAAACAAAAGCATGCATAATCATTTCATTATTTTTGGAAAATAACCAACTTTTTCACCATGAGCTAATAACTGCTGAATAAATTTTTTATTAATTGCTGGTACTATCAATTCTTTTTTCTTAATCCATTCATTCGTTCTACGCGTACCCATTACAATTTCAGATTGCTGCGCTCCATCTCCTGCAACTTGAGAAGCAATTAACTCTGCTATTACTTCATTTCCCTTCGCTAATGCAAGTCCGGTATTTACATATTCTGAAAGTGGAACCATTTCAAGATTGTATCCACACTCTCCAATTAGCTGTATAAATTGTTCAAACTCAATTTGATGTGGATGACAAATATGTAACGTCTCTCCTACAATTTGCGCATCTTGTAAATACGATACAATTGATTTACTAGCAAAATCAATTGGTGTGAAATCAACTTTCCACTTCACATTTGGTGCTTTCCCAATTAATAGCATTGTTTTAATAAGACGATAAAATGCGTTTCCTTCAATATTTTGTTGGAACGAACCTGTTTCTGAATGACATGCTAAATTACCTGCACGATAAATATTTCCGCGCAAACCATTTTTCATTGCTTCACGAACAATGTTTTCCGCTTGTAGTTTACTATTTGAATATACATTCTCTAAGTCTACACTGTAATTAAAATCACCAGTTTTCATGTATGTATCCCATTGATCTACCGCTAATTCTAACGGGATACCAATTGTAGAAATAAAATGGAATGTAGCACCTTTCTCCGCTAATGCTAGCATACGGCTAGTTCCTTGGACATTTATATTTTCAAATTGTTTTACATCTCCAAAATGTCTTACATCTGCACCGCAATGAATTATCGTATCCATCTTAGAACTGATGAACATAAATTCTTCTTCGCTCATCCCAAGATACTCTTCTCCCAGATCACCAGCTACGGCCTGTATACGCTGTAACCATTCTTCACATATATCATTAAAGTAGCCTGTTAATGTATCTATAATTCTTTGCTGCACATCTTTCGTTGGTCTTACTAAACAATAAATAGTAGCAGATGTATCTCTCAACAATTCATATAATATGTGTGATCCTAAATAACCAGTAGCTCCTGTTAAAAAGACATTTGAAATCTGGGTTTCTTCCAAAACGTTTGCATACGTGATAGTATCTGGTTCGTGAATCACTTTATATTCACGAAATACTTCTTCTTTCTCTACTTTTACTTCTCGCTCAATTCGAGCTAATCCATATATCGTTCTTTCTTTAAAGAAATCTTGAATTGTTAAATGTGAGAAATCTTCTTTTAACAATGTTAAGACTCGTAATACTTTTAATGAATGTCCACCAATTGTAAAGAAATCATCATGTACTCCAACTTTTGAAATTCCTAATACTTCTGCCCAAGCGTTCGCTATTTGTTTTTCTGCTTTATTAGAAGGTGCAACATATTCTTGTAGACGAACCGGTTCATACTTTTCTTCTAACTGAGCTAACTTCTTAACATCAATCTTTTTATTAGGTGTAAGTGGTAATTCATTAATATAAATTAGTTTAGATGGCACCATATAATCTGGTAATTGCTCTTGTAACTGATAAACTAATTCTGGTATTTCTTTTTTATTTAAAGTTGTATAGAACGCGATTAAATATTGGCTACCTTCCTTACTCTTCTTAGCAAAAACAGCATTTTCTTTTATATTATGATTATGAGAAATTTTACTTTGGATTTCTCCTAGTTCAATACGATGTCCTCTAATTTTTACTTGATCATCTTTCCGATGTAAAAACTCTATATTTCCATCCTCTAGCAACTTAACGATATCACCTGTTTTATATATATTGACTATAGGATTGAAAGGGTTCGGAATAAAAGCTTCAATTGTTTTATTAGGCTTATTAAAATACCCTTTTGCTAATCCCACTGAATCTATATATAATTCACCAGGTACACCAATTGGACAAAGATTCATATTCTCATCCAAAATCATAACTTGATAATTAGCACATGGTTTACCAATGGGAATACTCGCAACATCCTCATTTAACTGACTAGGTATTTTATAGGTTGTCGTCACTACAGTACATTCTGTCGGTCCGTATACATTATAAATTTCAACATTTGTACCTATTCTTTCTCTCCACAATTTAATAACCTCTACAGGCAACATTTCACCGCCAATCGCAATTCTTTTTAGGGAAGCTAGCTTATATATATCTTCTGCTGCTAAATAAGTTGCTACTTGTCGAACAAAAATTGTTGCTAATGCCAAGATTGAAGTTGCTTTCACTTTATAGATTGCATTTGCAAATGCTTCTACAGACAATCGCTCTTCCTCTAGTAATACATACAAGTTTCCTCCGCAGAATAAAGAAGCAAATGACTCCCATACAGAGGCATCGAAACTAAAGGAAGGAAATTGGGCAAATACATCCTCTTCTGTCAATTCATATTGCTTTTTCATCCAAGTATACAGATTAACAACGCCTCTATGTGCTAACATCGTTCCCTTTGGATTCCCTGTTGAACCAGATGTATAAATCATATAAGCTACATCGTCACAATGAATAGACAACTTTACATCTATATCTTCATAAGTTTCACTATCATACATTGAAACTGTTTGAACCCCATCACATGTTATAGGCGTCTCTTTCATCAATATAACTTTCGCTTGGCTATCTTGAATAATGTACTGTATTCTACTTTCGGGATAATCTGGATCAATTGGAACATACGCTGCACCAGCTTTTAATATAGCTACCATACTTACTACTGTGTCTATGCTACGTTTCATAAATATTCCAACATAGTCTCCTAATTGGACGCCGTTTTTAATTAACATATGAGCTATTTGATTACTTTTTTTATTTAGCTCCTCATAAGTTAAAGTACCTTCCCTTGAAGATAAAGCTATACGATTTGGAAATTGAGTAACAGTATTATAGAACATATCGACGATACTTTTCTCAGGATATACTGCTGTCGTATCATTCACTTGACTATAAAGTGCCATCTCGGCCTCTGTAATAATATTAAAACGTTTTATATACTTATTAGTATTTTGTGATATATCAATTAAAACACCTTGTATTTGTTGTGCATAACGAGTAATCGTTGTCTCTTTCCAATTAACACTATTAAATATTATTTCTACACTTTTCATATTTTTACTAAATACAAATTGTAATGTATTCATGTCTTGTAGCTCATAATATGTTTCACCAATAATAATAGGTGACATTTCATATAATGTATTACCGTTTTGAAACTCTTCTATTTCTTCCTCATTCATTTCTTTAATTTGCTCCAGTTGCTCTTCAATTTGTAAATTTAAACTTTCATAGGAGAGAAAATTAGAAACTTCAATAGTAATCGGAAATAAACTTCCTCTTACATGATAAAGCACGACAATATGTTTTTCTTTAGAAATATGATATAACCACGTTGTAGTCGCTCCTATTAAATCCACAATGTGAGTCAAATTTGAAAACAGTTCCGTTTTCCTTTTTATCCTAAGTTCCGTTCCTTGCACATCTTTAGGTATTTTAATACTTCCTTCTACTTTTCCTAAAAATTCTTTTACCATCTCACTATAAGAAATTGCTAATTTCATATTTATGTAAATTCCTCTCTTAAATATAATAAAGGTGTGAAAATTCACACCTTTTTCATCCCTTATTAAAGGGCAGATTAGTTCAATTCATAATCAAGGGAGGATTCCCTTGATTAGAATTGAACTTTCTCCTTATTCGCTTTTAAACTCACCAATAAGCTCTTGTAATTCCTGAGAAAGCCAACTTAAAGAAGTCGCTAATTCTGCAATATCTTGTACTGATATTTCTTGCTCTTTCATGCTTTCTTCAACATTACTACTGCTGTTGGCATAAGTATTTGCAATATGTGATAATTCATTTACGACTTGAACAATATTCTGGCTATTTTGTAAAATGTCACTCGAATTACCAGAAACAGCTTTTACTTGATCTGTAACAGATTGCGCTGATTTTGAGATTTTTTCAAAGAAATCTCCACTACTTTGAACAAGCGAAATTCCAGTTTCTACTTCTCTTGAACCTTTTTGCATGGAAACTACAGCATCTTCTGTCTCAGCTTGTGTTTCACCAATTAATTTCGCTATATCTTTTGCAGACGCTTCCGTTTGTTCTGCTAATTTTCGTACTTCATCAGCAACAACTGCAAACCCTCTTCCAGCTGCTCCAGCACGTGAAGCCTCAATAGAAGCATTTAAAGCTAATAAATTTGTTTGATTTGAAATACCTGTAATTACAGTTACGATATCACTAATTTCTTTTGACCTTGTTTCTAACGAATAAATGATGGAAGATAAATCTTGTACTGCATTTTGGATTAAACTCATTTGATTAATAATTTGTCCAATCACTTCATTACCTTCAATTGAATGTTGTTCCATACCTTCAGAAGCAACCGCAACTTGTTTTGCAGCCCCAGTTATTTCTTCTACCTTATCTTCCATTCCATGTACAATTCCTAAACATTGTTGTACTGAAGTTTTTTGAGACTGTGCCCCTACTCTTAAACCTTCAATAGAACTTGCAATCTCTTGAACTGCCATGCTGTTTTCCTCTGTACTCGCCGACAATTCTTGTGAAGAAGAAGAAACTTGCTCAGCAGTTTGCCTTACTTTATCTATAATCCCTTTAAATTTTTCAATCGTGTTATTGAAATAAACATTAATAATTCCAATATCATCTGGTCTTTCTTTTAATTTAACACTTAAGTCACCTTCACCAATTTTACGTAACCCTTCTCGTAAATCTTTTAATGGAGCTAACGAGTGACGCACGATAAAGAATTGAGTAATAGTCGCAATTGCTAATGAAATAATGATAAAGAGTAAGCCCTGTATCATAAACTTCTCTTTTGTAATAGGAACAATGGAAGCATCTAAGTCAGCCGCAATAATTGCAACAATATTGTTTTCTCCATCTGTAATTGGTTCTAATATTGTCACCCACGAACCTATTTCATCTTCATATACTTCTGTTATTTGGGCCTTTTTCGTATCAATCACTTTATCGTATGCCTTCATCCAATGAGCGGGTTGTTCATAATAATCTCCCGGCTTTATAGGAAACGCATTTGTTAACTCTGTAGTCAAACCAACGAGTTGTAATTCTCGCTTTTCATTCGGCTTTGCTCCTGTAACATACGTTTGTCCAACACTTTTCAATTCTTTTGACACTTCATCTAATTTCTCTGTTAACTTTTCTTTTTTCACTTTTTCGGCTGTAGGATCTTTCGCCATGTCTCTAACTAATTCTACATCCAATTTTTTCAATACTATTTCTCCTGTTTCAATAGACTGCCTTTCAAATAAAGACATCATACTATTTTGAAACATGTTGAAACTTAATGCACCCATACTTCCAACAAGTGTCAAAATAACTAATACGGTTAATAAGACGTTCTTTTGAAGGAACGATAACTTATGCCAATATTTTTTCATTAATATCCACCTTCCTTAATCAACATAAACAAAAAACAAAATATATGAATATTTTGTTTGAAAATGTTTCTCAATATGTTCGAGAATAAAAAAAAGCCAATGTAAAAGCATTGGCCAAGACCAACCCTATCCGTCCGGTAACTGGCTAGCGTAGCCTTTCGACCTTAGCTCCTGTAGTTTTGCGTCCTCATGTTTCCATCAGTTTGCCTTTCTCGCTGAACGAGTTGAACGATATGGGAGTTCTATGAGAATTAATTTATTCTCTTTCAAAGATTACAACATATAAATCAAAATGTCTACTTATTTAGATATATAAATACAAATTTTTAATGCATTGCTTTTTCAAAATAATTTCAAAAAGTACGTGAATGTTACTTTTTTTGTGTTATATAATAAAAAATATATAAATAAAAAGGATTTCTTCGGGTATTTATTTAATTTTCATTCAAATTAAACTATTCGAATATATCTTAACTAATGAATTTCGGAGGTAGTTTATCATGTTTTGGCTACAATTTCTTACCTTGTTACTCTGTATTTTTATTGGTGCACGCCTAGGCGGAGTTGGTTTAGGAGTAATGGGTGGAGTTGGTATGGCAATACTCGTTTTTGTCTTCCACTTACAACCAACGGCGCCTCCTATCGATGTAATGCTTATGATTTTGGCAGTAATTACAGCTGCTGGTGCACTCCAAGCCGCTGGAGGAATGGACTACCTTGTTCATCTAGCTGAAAAGGCATTACGAAAAAATCCAAAACGCATTACATTCTTTGCTCCAATTGTTACTTATTTATTTACACTTTGTGCAGGAACTGGTCACGTTGCTTATTCTGTACTTCCTGTTATCGCTGAAGTCTCTCGCGAATCGGGAATTAGACCAGAACGACCAATGTCAATTGCCGTAATTGCTTCCCAACAAGCAATTACAGCTAGTCCTATATCAGCTGCAACAGTTGCACTTTTAGCAATGTTAGCTGACTATAAAATCACCTTATTAGATATTTTAAAAGTAAGTATCCCTTCTACTTTCATCGCTTGTATGATAGCTGCATTTGTTGCTAGTAAGATGGGAAAAGAATTAAGTGAAGACCCTGAATACTTAAAACGATTAAAAGAAGGAATGATTCCTAAGCTTGAAGAGAAAAAAGAATTTGTAGGTGTAAAGGGTGCAAAATTATCAGTTATCCTTTTCCTTGTAGGAACCTTCCTTGTTGTACTTCTCGGTTCATTTGAAGCACTTCGTCCAGGATGGACAGTTGATGGGAAGTTAGCTCGTCTTTCCATGCCGAACACAATTGAGATGGTTATGTTAACTATCGCGGCTCTTATTATTATTTTCTGTAAACCAAATGTAGAAAGCATTGTGTCTGGTAACGTCTTTAAAGCAGGAGCAACAGCAGTTGTTGCTATTTTCGGTATCGCTTGGATGGGAGATACTTTCTTTAATGGAAACTTAAATATGATTCAAGGATCCATTCAGCATTTAGTAACAAGTGCACCTTGGCTATTTGCCATCGCACTATTCATTCTATCTATTTTACTGTACAGCCAAGCAGCAACAGTTCGTGCCTTAATGCCACTTGGACTATCCCTTGGCATTCCACCAGCGCTACTGATTGCGATGTTCCCTGCAGTAAATGGATACTTCTTCATTCCAAACTATGGGACAATCGTTGCTGCCATTAACTTTGACCGCACTGGTACAACAGGTATCGGTAAATACGTATTAAATCATAGTTTTATGATTCCGGGTCTAATTGCAACATTTACTTCTATCGGAATTGGAATGCTCTTAATTTCAATTATGTTTTAAAGAAAAAGCACAAACCTTTATTTAAAAAGGTTTGTGCTTTTTTAATCAAATGTTTGTTTAAATTTTTGGGCAGTCTATTTCTCCATGTAGCACTTAAAATACTACACTTCCTTCCCTACAAACTTCTCTTTACTTCTTCAGCTAATTTTCTCGTACTTTCATACGCAGATTCAGCTAAACTAATTGCTGAAATAACTGAAACACCGTCCGCACCCGCTTCTATAACTGCCGCTGTATTTTCAATTGTAATCCCACCAATACCAACGATTGGCACTGTAATTCCTTGTTCTCTAAAATAAGCTAATCCTTTCGTTCCTTGAACCGCTTTCGTATCTTTTTTCGTACTCGTTGGGAAAATAGGTCCAACGCCTAAATAATCTGCTCCATTTTCGATTGCAAAGCGTGCTTCTTCAATTGTATGAGCAGATACGCCGATAATTTTATCTCCCATTTTTTCACGAACAGATGTAATTCCTTCATCATCTTGTCCAACATGAACACCATCTGCATCTAATTCAATGGCTAATTCTACATCATCATTTACAATGAAAGGAACACTATATTCCTTACAAAGCGTCTGCAATTCTTTTGCAAAGCGCACTCTATCTTCTCCGATTAAAGAACCTTCCCCCTTCTCGCGAAACTGAAAAAGTGTCACTCCACCATCTAACGCTTCTTTCAATACAGCTAAAGGATCCCTCGTGCAGTTATTACTTCCCATAATAAAATACACTTGCAATAGCGTAGACATTTTATCTATTTCAATGCGTGCCATTTCTTTCACTCCCTCTTACTCTAACTCCACAATCTTCCCATACTTCTCAATATCACCTGAAGTTGTATTAGCTAATTGATTTAAAAATTCAATTTGGAAACTACCAGGCCCTTTTTCTACCGCCTTAGCAGCTGCCAGTTCCGAAGCTACACCATAAAACGTTAATGCGGCTACTGCTGCTTTTACATAATCTTTTTCCACTGCTACAAATGCTCCTATTACAGAAGTTAGTAAACAACCTGTTCCCGTAACTTTCGTTAAAATAGGGTGACCATTTCGAATAACAATAGTTCTCTCTCCATCTGTAACAACATCTTCTTTTCCAGTAATGACCGCAACTGTATTTAGTTCATCTGCTGCCTGCCTTGCAATACTTACAACATTGCCATTTCCAGTACCAGCGTCTACCCCTTTAATTTCCCATTTCTCATTAATAACATTTGCTATTTCAGCCGCATTTCCGCGGATAATTGCTAAATCTATTTCGGCTGGAATATGTCTCGCAACTTCTGTTCGATACGAAGTTGCTCCTGCACCAACTGGGTCAAATAGTACTGGCACATTGTTCGCATTTGCTGATTTACCCGCGAGTAACATCGCTTCTACTTCTTCAGGACGAAGTGTCCCCATATTTAATACTAACGCTCCAGCAATGCTAGCCATTTCTGCTACTTCTTCTTTTGCATACGCCATTACAGGCGATGCTCCAAGTGCCAACAAACCGTTAGCAGTAAAATTTGTTACAACAACATTTGTAATATTATGAACGAGCGGATTAGATTCTCTCACCAAATCCACTACTTTACTAATTTCTTTCATATTCATCCTTTTCATCTCCTAACTATAATGATGGGAGATACACAAAAAGACACTTTGCGCGTACGCAAAGTGCCTGAACATGTGCTTTTACACTCTCCCTACGCTGGCATTATCCAACAGGTTCAAATGGTCAATGACGGACTAGTAGTCATACTCTCAGTTTGTATCCACAAACTCCCATGTGTTTCTTATTCATCTACTTCAAAGTCTACTCTTATTCTAGTAAAATAACAAGTTCTTTACTTTTCTATTTAATATAGGAGCAACTGATAAAGTGAAACTTTAATCAGTGTTTTTTTCATCCCCCACTGATTATCGGCCCTCACCAATCGGGCTTTTACGGGCAGTTGTTCCCCCACCTAACTTATTTGCTTTCGTTGAATTTTGAGGTGGGGATCTTACTGCCCGTTAATGCGGGATAAAGTGAAACTTTAATTAGTTGGGATTTTGTTCACTCCATTAAAAACAGCTCAAATATGGAGCGAAACTGAATCTCAAGAAGATGTATGCTATATTTAACTTATGGAAATTTGAAAGGATGTTTTTAATATGGCAAAAAGCGTTGTAATCGCTGAAAAACCTTCCGTTGCACGAGATATTGCTCGTGTACTTAAGTGTGATAAAAAAGGAAACGGCTACCTTGAAGGTAGTAAATATATTGTAACTTGGGCTTTAGGCCATCTCGTTACATTAGCTGATCCAGAAAGCTATGATGTGAAATATAAAAAGTGGAATTTAGAAGATTTACCGATGCTACCTGAGCGTTTGAAATTAACGGTTATTAAACAAACTGGTAAACAATTTAATGCTGTAAAAAGTCAGCTACTTAGAAAAGATGTAAATGAAATTATTGTAGCAACAGACGCTGGACGTGAAGGGGAATTAGTCGCACGCTGGATTATCGATAAAGTTAAGCTAAATAAACCAATCAAACGTTTATGGATTTCTTCTGTAACCGATAAAGCAATTAAAGATGGTTTTGCAAATTTAAAACCAGGTAAAGCCTATGACAATTTATACGCTTCAGCAGTTGCACGTTCAGAAGCTGACTGGTATATCGGTCTTAACGCAACTCGCGCTTTAACAACTCGCTTTAATGCTCAGTTAAATTGTGGCCGTGTACAAACGCCTACTGTCGCTATGATTGCTAGTCGTGAAGATGAAATAAAAAACTTCAAAGCACAAACTTACTATGGCATCGAAGCTCAAACAATGGAGAAGCTCAAACTTACTTGGCAAGATGCAAATGGCAATAGCCGCAGTTTTAATAAAGAAAAAATTGATGGTATTGTAAAAAGTTTAGATAAACATAATGCTACTGTTGTGGAAATTGATAAGAAACAGAAGAAGTCATTCTCTCCTGGTCTTTACGATTTAACTGAATTGCAACGTGATGCAAATAAAAAGTTCGGTTACTCTGCTAAAGAAACATTAAATATTATGCAAAAATTGTATGAACAGCATAAAGTACTAACGTACCCTCGTACAGATTCACGCTACATTTCATCTGATATCGTTGGAACACTTCCAGAACGTCTAAAAGCATGTGGTGTTGGAGAATACCGTCCCTTCGCACATAAAGTATTACAAAAGCCTATCAAACCTAACAAATCATTTGTTGATGATAGTAAAGTAAGCGATCATCATGCGATTATTCCAACAGAAGGATACGTTAATTTCTCAGCATTCACAGATAAAGAACGCAAAATTTATGATTTAGTTGTAAAACGTTTCTTAGCTGTTTTATTCCCAGCATTCGAATACGAACAACTAACGTTACGCACAAAGGTCGGTAATGAAACATTCATTGCACGCGGAAAAACGATTTTACATGCTGGTTGGAAGGAAGTATACGAAAATCGATTTGAAGACGATGATGTAACTGATGACGTAAAAGAGCAGATTCTACCTCACATTGAAAAGGGCGATACATTAACTGTAAAGTTACTTATGCAAACATCAGGTCAAACGAAAGCACCTGCACGCTTTAATGAAGCAACTTTACTTTCAGCAATGGAGAATCCTACAAAATATATGGATACGCAAAATAAACAACTTGCTGATACGTTAAAATCGACTGGTGGATTAGGTACTGTAGCGACACGTGCAGATATTATCGACAAACTTTTCAATTCTTTCTTAATTGAAAAACGTGGTAAAGATATTCACATTACATCAAAAGGTCGTCAATTACTTGATTTAGTACCAGAAGAATTAAAATCACCTACACTAACTGGTGAGTGGGAACAAAAACTTGAAGCAATTGCAAAAGGAAAATTAAAGAAAGAAGTATTCATTTCGGAAATGAAGAACTATACGAAAGAAATTGTTTCTGAAATTAAATCGAGTGATAAAAAATATAAACATGACAACATTTCAACGAAGTCTTGTCCAGATTGCGGTAAACCAATGCTAGAAGTAAACGGCAAAAAGGGAAAAATGCTCGTATGCCAAGATCGTGAATGTGGTCATCGTAAAAATGTATCTCGTACAACAAACGCTCGCTGTCCGCAATGTAAAAAGAAACTAGAATTACGTGGTGAGGGTGCAGGCCAAATTTTCGCATGTAAATGTGGCTATCGCGAGAAATTATCAACATTCCAAGAGCGACGTAAAAAAGAATCTGGAAACAAAGCCGATAAACGCGACGTTCAAAAATATATGAAACAACAGAAAAAAGAAGAAGAACCATTAAATACCCCATTCGCAGAAGCATTAAAAAAATTAAAATTTGATTAAACAAAAAGGTTCCTACCTCTATCGGTAGGAACCTTTTATTTTAGTGAATGATTTTACTTCCTTTTGCATTCTCAACAAATTTTTCACTTGATTTGTTAATTGGTGTTTTCAGTAATAACGCAGCAACGATCATAACTACTACGAAAGCACTTAACACAAGTAAATCTCGCGTTACGATATCCCAAAGCATTCCGCCAACTGTTTCACGAATTGCGCTAATTGCGTATGTGAATGGTAAGAACGGATAAATCGCTTGGAAGAACGCTGGTGTCATTTGGATTGGGAATGTTCCGCCCGATCCTGCTACTTGTAGTACAAGTAAAATGATTGCCATCGATTTCCCAACGTTTCCGAAAATAGAAACGAGTGAGTATACGATACAAACGAAGACTCCACCAATAAATAAACTAAATAACACAAACCAGAACTTATCGACTACGTACGTACCAAGTAAGAATATATCTCCCATCGATACGATAAACGCTTGTGAAAGACCTATCGTTAAGAATGTTAATAAACGTCCGAAGTAAATTTCATGGCTCTTATAATTCGCGCCCTCTTCGTGTACTTCTACCGTTAATAATGAAACCATTAATAATGCGCCTACCCATAATGCAAGCACTGTATAGAATGGTGACATCGCTGAACCGTAGTTCGGCATCGCAAATAATTTATTCTCTTTTAAATTTACTGGATTCGCAAAGTAATCACTTTGCTTTTCAACATCGTTTTTCAATAAGCGTATGATGTCTTTTAAATCCTCTTCAGATTCAAAATCACGAATTTTATCTGCTAATTCTTTAATCTTTTTCTCAGTCTCCGGCATTTCAGCTTTAATATCTGCTAATTTCTTTTTCCCGTCTACTAAGCCTTTTGATGAATCTTCTAGTAATTTTTTAACATCTGGAAGCTTTTTGTCTGCATCATTTAAAATTTGAGTTGTATTTTTCGACATCTCTTTTGTACGAGCAATTGCTGTATTGAAATTAGGTACAATTTCTGAATCATACGTCGATAATACATCTGTTAATTGAGCTGATCCGCCCTTCGCAGCGTTGTTAATACTTTCAATTACATCTTTTGTAGGTTTCTGGCCATTGTTAAGAAGTGTAATTCCCTTATTCGTTGCCTCTACACCTTTTTGTAAGCTGCTTTTCGCTTTGTTTAATTTTGCGATTCCATTATTAAGGTTTTTATCACTATTTACATCCGCTAAAACCTTATTTGTACTTTCTAGAACTGGAATCATATCATCAATTAAACCGATTCCAGATTGGAATTGACCATTTAAGCTATTTAAAGCTACTTTCGTTGAATCTAAACCGTTAATACCTCTATTTTGTACATCTTCTTTTGCTTTCTGTAAATCTGCTTTTGCACCTTCAAGGCTATTTTTTGCTTTATCATAATCTGCTTTTGCATTATCATATATTTGATTTGCATCAGCTTTAGCTTGATCTACCGCGCTAACTGCCTTTTTATAATCAGCTACAAACGTTTCATTGTAATCTTTTTCAGCTCGATCGATTAAAGCATTTGTTTCATTTAATTTCTGATTAATTCCATCACGCACATCTTGTTTAACTTCCTGACCTGTGCTAATTAAATCGTTTAAACGTTTAAAACGATTATTTAAATCTTGTTGTCCATTCTTAATATCCGTTAAATGCTCTTTTCTTGTTTTAAAGAAATTTTGCCCAAACTCAGTTTGAGCCCCTTGCTCTAAACGAGCCATAACATCAATTACATAAGAAAGATTGTCAATATGCGTTTGAAGATTATTAGATATAGTCGAAATATTTTTCTTAGCTATCTCTGGATCAACGCTTCCATTTTGCAATCCATCCATAACACTTTGTGCATAAGCTGTTCCTGCACGTGATGAGCTTAAAACATTATTTACTGTTTGATTAATATTTTGTGCTATCCCTTTATACCCATCGCTATTCAACTTAGAAAGATCTGGTCTCGCTGGGAATTCAGGTAATCCATTCATTCCAGACAAATCAGGAATATTTAATTCTACACCTGGATTCATTAAAAAGTCAGTAAATGCAGCTGCACTATCCATAACGCCTTTTGCTGCCACTAAATCATTTCTTATCGTCCCTGGAGCATTTTTTAATGTTTGATCTTGTCTTGCAAAGAACTTATCTAAATTCGCCAACGCTTCCTGCCCATCATTTATTACACTCTCTACAACAGGTAAATCTTTCTGCGCTACTTTCACAACATCTTCTGCTCGAGTTGCATCATCTAACGCCTTATCCATAAGTGTATTCATTTCCGGGAACTGCGCTTCTAGCTTAAAGACAAGATCTTTTACTTTTTCGATACTTGGTAAGTTTGTTTCTAAATCGATTCCAAGGTCATTGAAAATTTTAAAAATCTCACCGTTTGCTGTTTTTACAAAGTTTTTACTAATTTCTTCTGTAATACCTGATGCACCTTTTGCTGTAATCTTCGGTGCAATCGCGTTTACTTTTTCATTCACATAGTAATCCAGTTCTGGTTTTTTCGGATTTTCATCCAGAACAGTTGCGATTTTTTCAGAGAAGTCTTTTGGAATCGTAATACTTGCATAATAATCCCCACGCTCAACTCCGTAAATTGCTTGTTTTTCATCTACAAATTTCCAGCCAAGATTTTTGTTTTTCTTAAGGGAGTCTACAATCTCTTTCCCGATATTAATATCTTTCCCTCTTAAATTAGAACCTGCATCTTGGTTAGAAACTGCAATGGGAACCTCTTTTGTATTTCCATATGGATCCCAAGAAGCTTTAATGTTAAACCATGCATATAACGATGGTAAAATCATTAATCCTAAAACAATAACAATTGCAGCCCAATGTTTGGCTACATTCCGTAAATCAGTCTTATAAATACGCCAAATTTGTTTCATAGAAGTTATCACCTAATTATATATTTTTCCTTCTTTAGAAAATGATACATGCATTTTGCAATTATATCACTTTCTACATCGTGTATTAACCAAAAACGTACTATTTTTTCCCATTAACTTTCACTTACTTCATTATATAACGAAGTGAGTCAAAGTATGAATACAAAATGACCAAATCGGTTTTACATCCAATAATAACAAATATATATGAAATGTCATAAAAAATACAAGTATTTTCTCTTGGAAATACTTGTATTCCTAAAAAAAATCCTCACAGCTTTTATTCTCTGTGAGGATTTCTTCTATTATATATCCAATTGAACCTCTACACCGAAATGATCTGAAATTACATTTCTGTTTGTACCATTAAAAATAACTTTTGAAGAATGAACTTTTTTACTTTGGTTACACAATATTAGATCGATTCGCAAATTATGTTTATTTTCATCCCAACCAGCAATCTCACCTTGGACAGTCGTTCCTTCATCCTTCTCTATTGCTAATTCATATGTGTCATACAACCCTTTTTGCATCATATACTCATAACCTTCGCCTTCCAACCGAGCATTGTTATTAAAATCCCCCATTAAGAAGGCGAGCTTATTGCTATCTACACGCTCCATCAAACGATCGACTTGACCTTCGAATGACTCTTCTTCATCATTCCACCAACCGAGATGGCAAGAGTAAAACGTTATATCCTTACCATTATAAGCAATTGTTGCACTTACAATTTTACGCGTTTTCCAATACGTTGTATCCTCGTTTTCTGAAATGAAGAACGTATCTTCTTTTATAATATTATGCTTCGTTATAATTGCTAATCCTTCTTCATACACGTCATAACCAATATGAGAGAAATCCCAAGTAATATTGTAATCTTTTACATGTAGCGCTTTTAACTCTTCTAATAGTAAAAGTCCAAAATTATCTTCTTTCTTGTTACCGCATACATTTTCAGCTTGTATGGACTGACTTACTTCTTGCAATGCGATGACATCGTACTCTTCTTCTTGAATTACTTTAGCAAGGTATTGTATCTTTTCTATTTGATTCTCTTCTTGCCAAGAATGACAGTTTAAAGTTAGCAATTTCATATTATTACGCACCTAACATATCTTGAATGTCTGACTTTAATACGTCAGCTTTCGGACCATATACCGCTTGTACACCTTTATCTTTTACAATAAGCCCTAAAGCACCATTTTGTTTCCACTGTGCTTCTGGTGCAACAACATCTAAATCTTTTACTGTTACACGTAAGCGTGTCATACAAGCATCTACGTCAGCAATATTTTCTTTTCCACCTAATAAATCGATAACTTTTGTTGCTAATGAACCGTCTTGTACATTTCCTGTTCCTTCTGATGCCTCATCTTCATTATCAATATAGTTACCTGCACGCCCTGGTGTTGGTAAATTGAATTTTTTAATTAAGAAATTGAATAGTGTAATTAAGACCGAAGAACACTAATGAAACAATAACAAAGTTGATTAAGTCTCTTGTTAAACCTGCGTTAACCATCATTGGTGTACGAGTAATTAACTCAATAAATCCAAATGCATGAACACGTAAGTTAATTAAATCAGCTAGCGCGAATGCAAGTCCTGTTGTAATAGCATATACAACATATAATACTGGAGCAATAAACATGAACATGAATTCAATTGGTTCTGTTACACCTGTTAAGAATACTGCTAATGCTGCTGATAAAAACATTGGTTTATATTTTGCACGCTTTTCTTTATCCACGTTACGGAACATCGCAAATGCAATCCCCATTAACGCTGCTGTTGAGCCGATAACTTGTCCAGCTTTGAAACGAGCTGGTACAACGTTATTTAATAAATCGTTATATGCCTTCGTATCTCCATTTGCTAGTAAATTATTTAAATCTGTAATCCATGCAAGCCATAATGGATCTTGTCCTGCTACAACTTGTCCAACTTTTGAACCAGTTAACATCGTATATGTTCCGCCTAGCTCTGTATAGTTCATCGGAATCGTTAACATATGGTGTAAACCAAATGGTAATAATAAACGCTCTAACGTTCCATATACAAACGGTGCAACAACTGGTGCGCTATCTTTTGAAGCTGCAATCCAGCGACCAAATTCATTTAACCCACTTTGGATGAATGGCCATAGAAGTGATAATACAATCGCAGTAACTGTAGACCAAAGAATTACAACGAATGGTACAAATCGTTTTCCATTAAAGAATGCTAATGCCTGTGGCAGTTTATTATAGTTATAATATTTGTTATATAAAGTAGCTCCTAAGAAACCTGTGATGATCCCTACGAACACTCCCATGTTTAATGCAGGTGCACCAAGTACAGAAGTAAAGTAATCTTTTACAATTAAATCTCCCGCTATTACTGAAGAAACTTTCGCTTTTGAATCCGCTAACATTTCAGCGTTTACGCCAAATATAGCTCCTGTAATTCGGTTTGTTAAGACGAATGCTAATAGCGCTGCAAATGCACCACCCGCGCGATCTTTCGCCCAAGATCCCCCAATTGCTACTGCGAATAAGATGTGTAGATTTGTAATGATTGCCCAACCGATGTCTTCCATTACGCGAGCGATTGTATGAACTGCGTTAACATCCCCAGCAGACATACCAATTAACTTACCGATGGAAATCATTAAACCAGCTGCTGGCATTACGGCTACAACAACTAATAAAGCTTTCCCGAACTTTTGCCAAAAATCAAAAGACGTAATTTTCATCTGTTCTTCCTCCCCTTTATTTATAACAACATAATGATTTAAATTATAATTTCTGTTCCCTTTATGAAAACGATTCCTTATATTACTTTATTTTTATCCCCCCCTTTACGCAACCGTTTTCATAAATCTATTTTAATAAAAGCGTTTTCACTTTGCAATAGAAATTTATTTTTTTTCATAAAAAAGATGCTCAAAGAGCATCCTTTTTTATTATGAAATGCGATAAACCCTTGTTTCATAAGGTTTTAAAGCAATTGTTGTTACTTCTTCATGTTCCGCAACTTCATAGTTATTTAAAAGCAAACGTTTGCGTTCTAGTGCAAATGAACCCTCATTATACACAGCTTCCTCTTTTGAGATATTACTAATTACAATGACTTTTTCATCCTGTAACGTACGTGTATATGCATAAATTTGTGGATCGTCTTCTAAAAGTAAATCGTACGTACCATAGTTCAGTACATCGTGCTCTTTTTTCAGGGCAATCATTTTCTTATAGAAATTGAAAATAGACTTTTCTTCATTTTTTTGCTTCTCAACATTAATTTCTTTGTAATTTGGATTCATGCTAAACCAAGGTGTACTTGTTGTGAAACCAGCATTAATCCCATCATTCCACTGCATAGGTGTACGTGAATTATCGCGGCAAGAAGCCCATATAATCTCCATCATATCTTGATGTGGTACGCCCTCTGCAATTTTCTCGCGATATAAATTTTTAATTGCTACATCATCGTAATCTTCAATATTTGGTAACTGAACATTTGTCATACCAATTTCTTGTCCTTGATAAATAAACGGTGTACCGTGCATAAAGAAATACATCGCTCCTAGAGCTGTTGCACTTTCACGCCAATATTGTTTGTCATCTCCCCATGTTGAAACGATACGTGGTTTATCGTGATTCTCAATATATAAAGCGTTCCATCCTTTATTTTCTAATCCTTTTTGCCATTTCGTTAATACTTTTTTCAATCCTACAACATCAAGGTCTTTCTTCTTCTCTGCATCCCATAAACTTAAATGTTCAAACTGGAATACCATATTGAACTTACCTTGCTCTTCTCCAACCCAAAGCTCAGCATCTTCAATCTTAACGCCATTTGCTTCACCAACAGTCATAATATCGTACTTAGAGAATGTATTTTCTTTTAGCTCTTCTAATAAAGGTTGAATACCTTTCACATTCATATGTTTATCAAAAGATGGCACATATTTTAACTCTTTTGGATTTGGCATATCCTTAAGGCCTTCTTCTTTTTTAATATGACTGATCGCATCAACGCGGAAACCATCAATACCTTTATCAAGCCACCAATTAACTGTATCGTATAATACTTCGCGAACTTCTTTATTCTCCCAGTTCAAATCTGGTTGTTTACGTGAGAATAGATGTAAATAATATTGTTCTGTTTCTTCATCATATTCCCATGCCGAACCATTAAAAATACTTTCCCAGTTGTTTGGCTCCGCACCATCTTTACCATCATGCCAAATATACCAATCACGCTTCGGATTATCTTTAGATGAACGTGATTCAATAAACCATGGATGTTCATCACTCGTATGATTAATAACTAAATCAATAATAAGCTTCATATCACGCTTATGAACTTCATCTAGTAAAGCATCAAAGTCTGCCATTGTACCAAACTCATCCATAATATCTTGATAATCACTAATATCATAACCATTATCATCATTAGGCGATTTATACATTGGACAAATCCAAATTACATCTATACCTAAATCTTTTAAATAATCCAGTTTTGCAATAATACCTTGTAAATCTCCAATACCATCACCATTTGAATCCATAAAGCTTCGTGGATAAATTTGATAAGCAACCGCTTCTTTCCACCATGTCTTATTCATAGTCATTCTCTCCTTTTGCATCCCATCGGAATTTTATGCAAACGTTTTCGTAACACTATCATAACAAAATATGAACAGTTTGCAACTGTTTTCATTGAACTCTATGTAGATTCTTTATTCTTATGCTTTATTTATTTCTCACAAAGGTAAATCTCATTCTTCCCCTCTTCTTGAAACTGGTAGCCCCTCTCTCTTTATAGAAGAAGTTCCTTATATAAAGGCTGTTGAATTTTTTAATGGCGGTAACATCCCTGAAAATTTCAAGCGCTCTGGTTCCTGTGTCTATAAGCCTATTCCCCTTAAAGGCATTCAAATCATGCAATACTTTCTTTCTCATGCACCAAATAAAGATGCTAGTATTTGGCATCAATCGCCCATAGGTGCTGTTGAAAATATTTCGCCGAATAAAACGGCTTATTTTCATCGTAAAGCAATTATTGCTCAAGAATACATTACCTCTTGGAAATGCGATGATGAAGAAAATCGAAATATACGCTGGGTTAAAGGTTTACGAGAAAACTTAGATCCTTATACATTAGGTGACTATGTGAACTGGCCCGATATCGACATTAAAAATTGGCAAACTAGTTATTATGGCTCTAACTTTCACAGATTACGTAAAGTAAAAATCATTTATGATCCTTGTGATGTTTTTCATTTCCAACAAAGTATTCCTCCTTTTCATACTTGAAAAAAGGGGATAACATAAAAAAATCACCCAATATACCGTTACCTCGCAGTATGTTGGATGATTCAAGTTGATTTTCTATATCGTTTCAAATTCTTGCTCCTACTCATAAACTTTTACTTATAGATTAATTGTATTTCGTATCATTTTCATGCAATGAATGTAATTTAATATTTGGTACTTTATCTTTTTCAATACCTCTATTATAAGAAACAGGAACTTGAAATTCGAATTGCTTTGTCTCATGTTTTTGTAAATAGACTGGTTTCGGTACTGGATAGCTTTTTGAATTCTCGTTTGCATTATCATATAAAACAACTTTTAATGCTTGTGAATGATTACGATAATTTTTTAAAGTAACAATGCACTTCGGTTGGATATTCTCTCCATTTTTCTCCATTCTACAATGGCTATCATCTTTTTTATATTCTATTGCTTCTACGCCTGTTTTTCCTGCATAGTACCATGTTTTATTCAATGTCTGGAGGATGTTATTTAAAATAAACGGCATCATTAAAATTAAAATACTAATGCCTACTACTTTTATCTTATTCGTTTTTCTAAATGTACTAGACTCCTTTTTTCCTAGCCATTTTAAAAATAATATAAATGCAATTACATGTAGTATGAAAGAAACAATCAATATATTTGAGACTTTATAATCCATATAGACATACGTATGTATCGGAACCTTATAGACATTGAATAGTTTTTCCCCAATTAATTCATTATCATTTGGAATTTTTAATAATAACAAAACCCCTATACTGTAACAAATAGCTACTAATCGATCATACTCAATACGAATCATTCTTTCTCCCCTTCACTTTGTATTTTATTATCGATTTTAGCTATTATTACCATACTATACAATCTTTTTATAGAGGATAACGTAAAAAAGTTCCTTATAAATATATAAAGAACCTTATTAATATACACTATGAATTAAAAAATCAATATACAATTTTCACATTGAAATTTCTTCAAAATATGTTGGATCATGTATTGTAATTTTTTTATCTAAAATTGTAACAATGCTATCATTTTTTAATTGTTTTAATACGCTGCTAACTGTCTCTCGAGATGTTCCAGATATTTTGGATATTTCAATTGTTGTAAGTGGACATGAAATTACAATCTTTTCCCCACTCTGTTCTCCTAAATCCTGCATTAAATAATTTAACGTTTGGATAACACGATCTTGTGCATTAGGAATTGTAATATTTTGCACTCGATTTTCGTTCAATTTTAATATAGATGATAATTGCTGAACAACGTACATCAATTGCGTTCTGCTGGATTTTACCATATCTTCAAAGATTACCGTTGGAATATAATATACCTCCACATCCGTCATTGCTTCTGCTGTATAGTTATATCCTCTGTCTGTAAACATACCACCATAAGGAAAAATAGAATATCGCTTTACATAGTCATCGTATAATAAGTTCCCATTTTGATTAACCCGCTCTAACTTTACAAAACCATCTAACATGAAGTAGATTCTTTCCCTTGAATCTCCTTCTAAAAATAAAAATTGACCTTTTTTATAAGTTCGCCAATAAACAAACTCTGTTAAGCCTTTCAATTTTTTTCTGTTAAATGAGCAAATAATTCGAACTGCTTTAAGTCCTTAACTACGTTCCGTCTATTCATAAAATTCCCTCTCTCTTGCTGTATGTTGGAGCGAAAAATCAAGAAAGCGTATTCAATTTGAATTTTATCATAATTAACTTACATATTCAGATTTCATCATGAAAACTTTATGAACAATAAGTACAAAAAATATTAATAAATAAAAAGAATGAAGTTACTAACTTCATTCTTTTTTACTAATAAGTAGCGTACATAATAATTTAAACATATATGCATACATTCTGTTTTGAAATAATAGTACCGGCTTTTTCTTCTAGTGCTTCATATACTTTTTCTAAAGACGTAATAATTGTTTTTCTTTTTGGATTTGTATTAACAAAATTAATAGCAGCTTCAATTTTTGGAAGCATGCTTCCCGCAGCAAATTGTTGTTCTTCAATATATTCTTCTAATTGATTCACTGTGACATGCTCTAATTTTTTTTGATTCGGTTGATTATAATTTACATACACATGATCAACTGCAGTTAAAATAACGAGCGTATCGGCATCTACTAATTCTGCTAATTTCTGCGCAGCGAAATCTTTATCGATAACCGCTTCAGTTCCTTTTAACCCTTCTTCGGAATCAATTACTGGAAATCCACCTCCGCCAACAGCTATCACTATATTTCCATCTTCGACCAAAGAATTAATCACTTTATGTTCATGAATACTTACAGGCTTCGGTGATGGAACAACACGTCTCCACCCTCTACCAGCATCTTCTTTAAACACTGCTTTTGTTTCATCCATTAATCTTCTGGCCTCTTCTTCTGTATAAAAAGGACCAATTGGTTTAGTTGGATTTTTAAATGCCTCATCTTTTTTATCCACAACAACACGTGTTATAACCGTTGCTACGTCTTTTTTTATATTCCGTTTTTTCAATGCCTTTTCAATCGCATTTTCCATCCAATATCCAATCATCCCTTGACTCATTGCCCCACAAGTATCTAATGGCATTGCAGGTGTCTTTTCCGTTTCTGCAGCTTTTTGCTGTAATAAAATATTCCCCACTTGTGGGCCATTTCCATGCGCAATTACTATATCCACATCATTTTCCATTATTTTCACAAGTTGTTCTGCCGTTTTTTCCAACGCTTCTTGCTGCGCTCCCGCAGTAGCTTCTCCAGACTGTATCGCATTTCCCCCTAGTGCAACTACAATTTTTCTTCGTGCCATATTCCAGCCCTCCAGTTGATTTCGCTTTCACAGCGCTTTATAAAGTAATACTGCCTGTAATTAATCCATAAATCGCAAAGAATGCTAAAGCACCAATTGCTACGGATGATGCTAATTCCACTCGAGTAAATATTTGCTTCGAACTCTTTTGCTTTTGAACATTGTAGAAAATAAAAATACCTGGCGCATATAAAGTCATTGTTAATAATAAATACTCTAAACCAGCTGCATAAACTAACCACACGCCATAAATACTGGCTATCAAATCAATTACTATATTTTTATTTCGATCTACTTCTTCAGAATTTAAGCTATGCTTCAGTTGATAAAATGCTGAAAAAGCATATGGAATTAAAATAGCTGAAGATGCTAAAGAGAATGCAAAGTTATACGCCTGATCAGAAACAACAAATGTTAACAAGAACATTTGTATTAAACCATTTGTTATCCACAATGAATTTACTGGAGCCTTATTTTTATTTTCTTTTGCGAACCATTTTGGAAATACTCCATCTTTAGCCGCTAAATATGGAATTTCAGAAGCGAGCAAAGTCCAACCTAACCAAGCACCTAATACAGAGATGACCAAACCTAAATTAATAAAGATAGCACCCCATTTTCCAACAACACTTTCAAATAAATAAGCCATAGCCGGATTTTTCAAACCCGCAATATCTGCTTGCTGCATAAGTCCAAGAGACAATAATGTGATTAAAATATAAATGATGAGTGTACCAATTAAGCCAATAACGGTTGCTTTCCCTACATCACTTCTATTTTTTGCTCGACTGGATAAAACAACAGCCCCTTCTACCCCAATAAATACCCATAAAGTTACAAGCATTGTACTTTTAACTTGGCTGCCAACTGCTCCCCATGAAAAAGAACCAGTTTGCCCCCAAAATCCATCTAAGAACGTATCAATATGAAACGCAAAGATTCCTATGACAATAAATACAAATACAGGTACTAATTTTGCGATTGTAGTTACTAAATTCACAAGTGCTGCTGATTGAACTCCACGTAAAATTAACATGTGAACACACCATAATAATACGCTTGCACCAATAATGGACGCTACATTTTGCCCGCCTTCAAAGATTGGGAAGAAATATCCTAATGAAGAAAACAATAATGTACCGTAAGCTACATTCCCAAGCCAAGCAGATAGCCAGTATCCCCACGCACTATTAAATCCCATAAAATTACCAAATCCTGCTTTTGCATAGCTAAAAATACCACCATCTAAATCTGGCCGTTTTACAGTTAGATTTTGAAAAGATAATCCAAGTGCAATCATCCCAATTCCTGTTATAACCCAGCCAATAATAATGGCTCCAGCACCAGCACCTTTTGCCATATCACTCGCTAAATTAAAGGCTCCACCGCCAATCATAGACCCAACTACAAGAGCCGTTAGTGTAAACAACCCTAATTTCTTATCTTCACCCATTCCACTCACCTCTCTTAAATTGCAATAACAATACAAAAGCAATAGTGAATGATCGTGTCTAAAGGAGGAGAAAGAAGAAAGGAAGACTCCCTTTCTTCTTTACTCCATGTTTCCTAAAGTAGCTGCCATAACCGCTTTAATTGTATGCATTCTATTTTCAGCTTGATCAAATACTTTTGAATGTTTACTGCGGAATACTTCGTCAGTTACCTCCATTTCTTTCAACCCATATTTCTCATAAACTTCTTCGCCATACATCGTTTCAACATCATGAAATGCAGGTAAACAATGTAAGAAAATCACGTTTTCATTCCCTGTTGCTTTAATCATTTTCATATTTACTTGATAAGGTTTCAATAACTCGACACGTTCAGCAAATTTTTCTTCTTCCCCCATAGACACCCATACATCTGTATAAATTACATCTGCATTCGCAACAGCTTCTTCCACATTACTTGTTATCATTACCTGTTCATTATATTTTTTTGCTAAATCAATTACTTCTTGTGCAGGCCATAAAGATTCCGGTGTACAAATACATACATCCATTCCAACGATTGCTCCACCAACTAGTAAGCTATTAGCAACATTATTTCGTCCATCGCCAACGTAAACGAGCTTCACATTTTTCAATTTCCCTATATGTTCTCTAATTGTTAATAAATCTGCTAGTGTTTGTGTTGGATGCCACATATCTGTTAATCCATTCCAAACCGGCACACCAGAATTTTGTGCTAAAGATTCTACAGTTTCATGATTAAATCCACGAAACTCAATTCCGTCAAACATACGCCCTAACACTTTTGCTGTATCCTCTACAGATTCTTTTTTCCCAAGTTGAATATCACCTTTCCCTAAATATTCAGGATTTGCCCCTAAATCTGTACATGCTACTGTAAATGCACAACGCGTACGAGTAGAAGTTTTTTCAAATAAGAGCGCTACATTTTTACCTTCTAAATAATGATGCGGAATACCATTTTTCTTTTTCTCTTTTAATTCTGCTGCCAAATCTAGAAAATATAACAATTCTTCTTGTGTAAAATCTTTTTCTGCTAGAAAGCTTCTTCCTTTTAAATTTGGTCTAGTCATTAACATAATTCATCCCTACTTTCTCCGTTATTTATACTAAATATCTTTACGAACAATTGGCATACTCATGCAACGTGGACCCCCACGACCACGAGATAATTCCGAACTTAGAACCTCAATCACTTCTATACCGTGTTCCCGTAATAACGTATTAGATACATAGTTGCGATCATATGTAACAACTACACCTGGCGCGATTGCTAATGTGTTCGAGCCATCATTCCATTGTTCACGAGCAGAAGCAATTACATCTCCTCCTCCACATGGAATTAGAACTAATTCACTTAAGCCTAATACCTCTTTTAATGCTTCCATTAAAGAAGTACGATGTGTAATTTTAAGAGTTTCCTCATCTGATCCTTTTTCTAAAATATAAATATTCATATTCCCTTTTGGCCCTTGAATGGCTGGATGAATTGTAAACTTGTCATAATCAACCATTGTAAATACTGTATCTAAATGCATAAATGCTCGGCATTTTGGAATTTCTATTGCTAACACTTTCTTAATTTTATTTTGTCGGCTAAAGAGATTTTTAGCTAAACGTTCAATTGCTTTAGCTGAAGTACGAGCAGATACTCCAATCGCAATTGTTTCTTCATTTAAAATTAGCTCGTCGCCACCTTCAATTGGAAATTTATAATCACGATCTAACCAGATTGGTACATTATGTTTTGCAAATCTTGGATGATATTTAATGATGTACTCCATGAATAATGATTCACGTCTACGCGCTGGTTCTCTCATCTTATTTATCGTTAAGCCATCGCCCACGCTAGCTGCTGGATCACGAGTAAAATATAAATTAGGCATTGGATCTAAGTAAAACGGATAGTGATCTTCCATTAATTCATATAAATGTGTCTTCTTACTTGTTTCAATTTCGTTTTTCCGTACACCGCCCATAATTTTTTGAATTAATTCTTCATTTGAAAAGGAAAGTAAATATTCTTTTAAAGTTTGATGTGCAACATTTACGTCGGCCTGTCCTTCTTTTAAAATACGATCAACAAATTCTTCTCGAAGTTTTTTATCTACTAACGCCTCAGCGGCTAGTTTTTCTAAATAAAGAACTTCAACACCCCGATTGCGTAACGTTTGTGCAAAATAATCATGCTCTTTTTGAATAATTGGTAAGTATGGAATATCGTCAAATAATAATTGCTGCAAATAATCTGGCGTCAAGTTTTCCACTTCTTTACCCGGTCGTTTTAATAAAACCGTTTGTAATTCTCCAATTTCTGAAGTAACATGTATCGGATGTTTCATTTGTTGTACCTCCTTTTAAATATGTTTGATGTCTTACAAGTACATAATAAATGCTCTGCACTTTCATCTTTGTGAAAGTATCCACATTATCATTGTGAAATATTAAACAAGTTATTTTTTTAAAATCATACGAATATGTATTTTTATAACAAACTATCTCGCTTTCTCAATAAAAAATACATATATTACGCATATATGTTGAATATTTAACTTCCGTATTTAAACAAAAATCCTGTTTTTAATTTTATTAAAAACAGGATTTTTGCATCTAAATAATTAAATTTAATCTTTCTTCTATAATCTCCCTATCTGATTTCGACTGTGAAATTATAAGGCATGTATCATTTCCGCATATACATCCTATTTTTTCTTTCCAATCTAACTCATCAAATAAAACACCAATAACATGTGCATTACCAGGTAATGTTTTAATAACCATTAATTGATCTACACAATCAATTTTTACAACAACTTCTCGTAATTTTTTCTTTAACTTTATATCAGTTTGTACATGCTCTTCTGAGAAAACTTTATATATCATTAATCCTTCTTGAGAAGGTACCTTCGTTAAGTTTAACTCACGAATATCGCGAGAAACCGTAGCTTGTGTTACTAATACATCTTTTTTTGCTAACAATTCTACTAATCTTTCTTGCTTATCTATTTCATACTCCTTTACAAATTGTTTAATTAACCGTTGTCTTTTTTCTTTTTTCATAAAAGACACCCCTTTTAATATTATAGCTCGCTATAATTTTCATCCGAAAGGGACAGAAAAGAATGTTGCGGAAACGTTCATAGTTTAACTGTAAATATTAAATCAAGCTAAATAAAAAAGAGTAGAACAGCATTCTGTTCTTCCTTTTACATTGAAAATCGTTCAATTGTTTGTTTCAAATCAGTTGCTTGCTTCTCTAAATCCTTTAATAATTGATCGATTACTATCATATTTTTAGACTGTTGTAGCGTCACACGCGCCACTTCTTGCGAACCAGCTGACGTTTCTTCAGCAATTGCTGCTACAGCTTTTGTTTGTGCTCCTGTTTGATGAATGTGGCTCACTTGTTCATTCATATAACTACTAATTTGCTGAGTTGCATCGGCTACTTCCATAACACTTGATGACATTTCTTTTAAAATTAATTCCGTAGCTTCCCCACGTTTCGCCTCTTCTTTAGCTATTTTCACTTGTTCTGTCATTTTCATTGCAACTTGTTGTACTTCATCTTGCATATTCCGTAATAACTGCGATATGTTTCTTGCAGAATGATCACTTTCATCAGCAAGTTTACGTACTTCTTCCGCAACAACCGCAAAGCCTCTTCCATGCTCTCCTGCGCGAGCTGCCTCAATAGAAGCATTTAGTGCTAATAAATTCGTTTGGCTAGCAATCGCACTCACAACAGACACAATATGTTCTACTTGTTTCATTCGTTCTTCTAACTTCTGTACATTTTGCATTGAATCTTCATTTTCTTTTGCCAATGTTTGAATACCTTGAATTAAAGACGTAAAGACACGAGTACTATGCCCTAAAGCTTCAACCATTTCTGAAGACAATGTATCAGACTGCTTCGCTTTTTCTTCTACTTCACTTGCAATAGAAGTCGTTGTATCAACAGCAGAAACAATTGCTTGAATTGATGCCGCTGATTGCTCAGCGCCTGAAGAAATTTCTGCAAGTGTCTCTGATACACCTTGCGCTTGTCTCGTTGCTTCGCCTGTTTGTTTTCTAATCTGCTGTACTTGATTATTTGTATACGAAAATGTTGTATCAATATTTTTTACCATGCCCCTTAAGTTTCCTAACATCATATTAAATGCAACACTTAAAGATTTAATTTCATCATCTGTCTTCGGTAATGGAACATCTTCACGAATATCACCCTCAGCTGCTTTTCTTGCCGCTTCCTCTAACTTGCGAAGCGGTTTAATTAAAAATACGGCTGCTCCATATGCTAAAATTCCAGACCATACTACCCCTAATAACATAACGATAATATTATATACAGTTTGACTTACATAACTTTGAAAATAATCGTATATCACGTAAATAAAAAAGATACTTGTTGAATATGTAATAAAAGCTAAAACTGTAGTGAATAGCATAAGTTGTGTACGTAATCCAAAAGAAAATGTTTTCCTTTCTTTTTCCATCTTCCCTTTCCCCCTTTTTATAAGCAATATAAATACTACCTATATATTATTATCCATATTTTCATCATAGAAGGATATAGAGATTTAAAAAAATATTATTTCTTTGAATATCAAATTGAACGAAAAAATAAAGGATTCTGACAATTTATGACTAATAACAGAAATAAGGGGCAACATTTGTAAAATATATTTTTAACTGGGGGTTTTGTATGATTCAAGTTCGAAATCTAGTAAAATCATTCGGTTCACTTGATGTGTTAAAAGGAATTGATTTAGAAGTAAAAGAAAAAGAAGTTGTTGTTTTAATTGGTGCCAGTGGTTCTGGTAAAAGTACATTACTTCGCTGTCTTAACTTTTTAGAAATGTACGATGAAGGCTCAATTCACTTACAAGGTGAGCGAATTGAGCCAAAGCATTCAAATTTAAATAAAGTCCGTGAAAATGTCGGTATGGTTTTTCAGCACTTTAACCTCTTTCCTCATATGACCTCACTAGAAAACATCATAGAAGCACCTATTCACGTAAAAAAATTAGAGAAAGCAAATGCAAAGGATATTGGAACTCAACTTCTCCAAAAAGTCGGCCTTCAAGATAAAGCAGATGTAACTCCTCATCTTCTTTCAGGTGGTCAAAAACAGCGCATTGCCATTGCACGAGCTCTTGCAATGAGCCCTAAGATTATGCTATTTGATGAGCCTACCTCAGCTTTAGACCCTGAACTTGTTGGAGAAGTATTGCAAGTCATGAAAGAACTTGCTGAAGAAGGGATGACAATGGTTATTGTTACTCATGAAATGAATTTCGCAAGAGATGTAGCTGATCGCGTCATCTTTATGGATGATGGAAAGATTGTAGAAGATGCTCCGCCAGCACAATTCTTTTCAGCTCCATCACATGAACGGGCAAAACAATTTTTACGCAACGTTTTATAATGTAACTTTTGTTTCGAACGAAAAAGAATACATTCATACGGTGCACAACTAATCATCCAAATAAAATATTTCAATAACATACTAAAAAACCATCCGTATGATCAATATATAGGAGGGATTTTATGAAAAGAAAACTATTAACCATTGTTGCTAGCATTACACTATGTACATCTTTCATACTAGGAGCTTGTAGCAAAGAAAGCTCTACTACTTCAACAAATGGTGAAAAAGAATTTCGCTATGCGATGAGTGGATTATACAAACCTTTTAACTATAAAGAAAATGACGGCAAACTTGTCGGTTTTGATGTAGAAATCGGTGAAGCTCTTGCTAAAAAGATGAACATGAAGGCTACGCCAGTTACAAACCCATGGGAAACGCTGATTCAAGGTCTTCAAGCGAAGAAATATGATGTAATACTGGGTAGTATGGCAATTACAGAGGAGCGCTTAAAAGCTGTTAGTTTCTCAAATCCGTACTATCGCTCCGGCGCCCAAATTTTTGTAGCTAAAAAGAATAACGCTATCTCTTCTCCAGAAGATTTAAAAGGTAAGAAAATTGGTGTTGTAAAAGCTAGTACCTTTAAAAATCTTGTTGCAAAATATACAGATCAAATCACAGAATATGACAGCGATATTACTGCTCTTATGGATTTAGAGCCTGGGCGTGTTGACGCAGTAATTACGGATCAAATGGTTGGTCTACGTATGATAAAAGAAGGAAAATCAAATATAAAAGAAGCCGGAAAACCATTAAATCTTGATGAAATGGGAATTGCTATTCGCAAAGATGATAAAGAAATGGTTGAGAAAGTAAATAAAGCGTTAGATGAAATCATTAAAGATGGTACGTATGAAAAGATCAGTAAAAAATGGTTCGGGCGTAATATTCTCGGTGAAGAGGAAAAAACGAAGTAAGTTAGCCATTCAAAAGATTCATAAACAGTGCCCCACTGATTAATTGTTCATTTCATGTGGGGCATTTCATTCTCTACTAAAATCTATACAATATGAGGTGAAACGCATGTTTGAAATTTTTATCTCTACCTATCCCACACTCTTAAAGGCTACTATTGTCACATTACAATTAACATTAACCTCCCTAGTACTCGGTTCATTAATTGGATTATTATTTGCTTTCTTTCGAATCTCGAATAACAAAGTTTTAAATAGCATTGCTCATATCTATATTGCTATTATTCGTGGTACACCTTTAATCGTTCAAATCGCAATTCTCTATTTTGGCATTACATCTGTCATTGTTTTCTCCCCTTTTTGGGCAGGAGCAATCGCTTTAGCAATTCATAACGGTGCATATATTACGGAAATTTTCCGGGGATCCATTCAATCCGTCGACCGGGGACAATTGGAAGCCGCTCGCTCCTTAGGTATGCCTTATTCTTTAGCTATGCGCCGGATTATATTACCACAAGCATTTCGTCTGTCTCTTCCTCCTCTAGGAAACCAATTTATTATCGGATTAAAAGACTCTTCACTTGTCGCTTACGTAGGACTGTCCGAATTATGGGGATCAGGTTTATCAATTGCAGCAGGTAACTTCCAACAATTAGATACTTACATAATCGTTGGTGTATACTATCTCGTACTTGTTCTTCTATTTACTTATTTTGTTAATCTTTTAGAAAAACGACTACAACGAAAAGAAACTAACTCCGTCCAATTCCATAAAAAGAACAAAAAAGAAGTTTCTTTATAAGAAAAAGCAAGCCTGAGATGGCTTGCTTTTTCATTGCAAAAATATATTAATTTTTACTGATTTACTTTTTTAATACTCTGTTCTTCCTCTATATGTTCCTCACGATATGAAATATTATGAGGATCTAGTCCATTTCCTAAAGAACCATAGAAATGCTCTCTATGCGGATCCACTAATTCACTTCCTTGATAATACACACGTGGTGTATTCCATAGCGCTGCCAAAGCTTTTGTCATCGGCATCTCATGATAGCGTTCCGGCCACATTTCTTTAATCTTCTCTTTTACTAACGGATAGTATTTAGAACTCATAGCAGGAAACAGATGATGTTCTGTATGATATGAGAAATTGAAATGTAAAACGTCTACCCAGCGCGGCACTGTTACTGACAAACAGTTTGCTAACGGATCATTTACTGGAACAATTGGATTTAAGCGGTGATTTGTTGCGATATATGCCATTACAATAAAGTTAGCAATTAACAACGGAATGACATATGCAAATAACCATTTTCCAGGTCCCATAATAAACAATAAACTAATCCAAACTGTCCAAGGCAAAAGAAGTTGAAGCCATACAGATTTTTGATTGGATGACTTGAACTCTTTTATAAAATGAAAGAACATTCGAGTCGAATGCAATGTAAATTGAATTGTTAGTGACAGAAAACTAAAGAATGAACGTACATGTAAAGGCATACGATATACCCAACTCAAAAACTTACTCTTCTTAAGTTTCTCAAGTGTCGGCCATGCATCCGGATCATTCTCTTCATGCTGTGTATGAACATGATGCGTTGCATTATGCCACTTTCTCCAAAGCTTTGGCCCTGTTGATAATGGCATAAATGCAATCGCGCCTAAGAAATCACGAAGCCATGCCTTTCTTACAACAGTTCCATGTAAAATTTCATGCCCTAAAAATCCAAGTGAAGCAAAACATAATCCAAGAACAATCGCAATTCCTAGATTCGCCCACACATTCAATTCAAATACACCAATCGATATTAACCCCGCCAATGCCACAAGCAAATAAGCCAGTCCACCAAATAAACGAGTAGGCACTGGTTTAAATGCTTTTTTCGGCAAATGTGGTGATACACGTGCTGCATACCACCCAAACGTATGAAGCTCCTTCATCCTTTTGCTCCTTTCTTATGCCGCGCCTTGCGCAACTTACATATATCAATTCTTGCTTCCAGATTGATTTTACTAGATGATCCAAAAAGCATCTATTATAAGGAAAATATACTCACTCTATCGTCACTTATTTTTCGCTTTTATTATCAATGAAAAACATTTCTCTTTTTACTCTCTATCAACCTTTCCACATGATGAATCATAACAATAGAATTTCTATATTGTCAACACCTTTTATGACCTAGTAATAAAAGGTGGTTATATTTTTATAATCATACTTTATTTCACTAAAGAAAATGTATATATTCCATAAGGATTTACCCACTCTATATAGACATTTTCTTAAACGCCATAGACTCTATCTCATTCAATAACTCCCTATGTAATCAACAAACAGAATCACTTGAATTTAGTTTTATATAAATCCTACTACTTCATAATGCCCCACCTAATTAATTATATTAAAATAATTTATAACCTCTTTTAATAAAAATAGACTACTTCTAAAACAACACACATAAATTTCATATAATATGGAAATATTAAAAGGAAAATTGTTCTAAAATCAGGAGGTTTCCGCAATGACAAGTGATACATTTCCACAACTGCCGCTATCTTATTGGATTGAATCTACTCAGCTTCCTACTTTCCCTCGTTTATCCGAAAATATAAAGACGAAAGTTGCTATTATCGGTGCTGGTATTACAGGTATTACTACTGCCTATTTACTTGCAAAAGAAGGCATCGATGTTGTTTTAATTGATTCTGGTCGTATTTTAAACGGAACGACTGGGCATACAACAGCGAAAGTAACAGCACAACATGATCTTATTTATGATGAATTAATAAACCATTTCGGTGTAGAAAAGGCCGGGCTTTACTATGAATCAAATAATCAGGCTCTACAATTCATAAATGAAACTGTTCAAACATATAAAATCGACTGTAATTTCTCAAATGAAGATTCATATTTATATACAACTACCGATAACGGATTAAGAAATTTATCGAAAGAATATGAAGCTTATCAAAAATTAAATATACCTTGTGACTATGTTCAATCTCTATCGATTCCTATTCCAGTACAATCTGCGCTTATAATGAAAAATCAAGCACAATTCCATCCCCTTCTTTATTTAAAAACACTTTTAGAAAAGTTTGTGGAGATGGGCGGAAAGCTCTACGAACAAACAACAGCTATGGATGTGGAAAAGGGAGATCATCCACAAATAATTACAAAAGAGGGCCATCATATCACTTGTGAATATGTCGTCTCTTGTTCACATTTTCCTTTTTATGATGCGAATAGCTTTTTCTTTACGCGAATGTACGCAGAACGCTCCTACGCTCTTGCAATAAAAGCAAAAACGGATTATCCAGGTGGCATGTATTTAAGTATTGATGATCCAAAGCGCTCCTTACGCTATATAACAAACAATGGAGAAAAATTAATTTTGATTGGCGGAGAGAGTCATAAAACAGGACAAGGAATAAATACGATGCTTCATTATGAAGCACTTTATTCTTTTGCTGAAGCAACTTTTGGAATAGACGAAGTTCCTTATAGATGGTCAGCACAAGATTTAATCACTCTAGATAAGCTTCCTTATATCGGACATATTAACGAAAGAAATCCAAATATATTTGTTGCAACTGGATATCGCAAATGGGGCATGACAACTGGAACTGCTGCCGCTCACCTACTGAAGAACTCCATCCTAAAAGTCCACAGTCCCTATAAAGAACTGTATGCACCATCACGCTTCCATGCAAATCCAGATATAAAAACGTTCCTCTCCCAAAACATTGATGTTGCGAAACATTTAATTGAAGGAAAGATTGAAACCGCATTACGTAAGCCAGAAGATCTCGAAGTTGGTGAAGGATCTGTCGTACATGTTAACGGTAAACGAGCAGGTGCTTATAAGGACAAAGAAGGAAAATTACATATCGTCGATACAACTTGTACACATCTCGGCTGTGAAGTTGAATGGAATAATGGTGATTGTACTTGGGATTGCCCTTGCCATGGTTCTCGTTTTTCAATTGAGGGAGACGTTCTTGAAGGCCCAGCAGATCAACCGTTAAAACGAGTTGATAATGAGTAAACAAATAAAGAAGTTCAACAGAATTACTGTTGAACTTCTTTATTTGTTATAAAATCTTTTCAGATAATTTTCGACACAGGGAGGGAAATATTAACATTAAATAAAATAATATATTCATCTACAAATTAAAAGGGGTGAATATTATGCAACCTTCAGCTCCACCTCATCTAGAATCTACAGAAACTATCTTTTCAAGCTCTATTACAAAACTTGTTGTTTTTATTTGTTGGCTAGCCATTTTAGCTGATGGATATGATTTAGGTATTTACGGTGCCGTTCTACCAAAGCTCCTAGAAGACAAAAGCTGGGCGCTATCACCAGCGCACGCTGGTACAATTGCAAGCTATGCTTTATTTGGGATGTTTATTGGGGCTATTCTAGTTGGAGCGATTACAGATCTAATTGGGCGTAAATGGACGCTTATATGCTGTTTAGCACTTTTTTCTATCACAATGGGTTTAGCGGCTATCGCTTCTTCTCCTGAGTTATTTGGATTATCTCGATTTATAGGAGGAATCGGATTAGGCGGTGTTATCCCAACGGCTTCAGCACTTACTGTTGAATATTCACCAAAAAAAAGGCAATCTTTTATTTATGCTCTTATGTTTACTGGCTATCCTTTAGGTATCGTATTAGGTGCTATTTTGTCTATGTTTATGTTAGAAGATTTCGGATGGAGAATTATGTTTGGTATCGGAATGATTCCACTACTCCTCATTCCTTTCATTATTCGCTATTTACCTGAGTCCATTCAATTTTTATTATCACGTAATCGCCAAGAAGAAGTGAACCAAATTCTTAATCGTTTTCAAATTGAATTTCATGTAAAAAATAAAACTCATCAAGCTCCATCTACTATACGAAAGAAAACTGGATTTTTTACTTTATTCTCAAAAGAATACATAAAAGCAACGCTACTTTTTTGGATCACTTATATAATGGGAATGTTTTTAATATACGGTTTAAATACTTGGTTACCACAGATGATGCGCCAGGCGGGATATCCTCTTGGATCTAGTCTGTCTTTTCTACTTATGCTAAATATTACCGCAGCTGTTGGTGCGGTATTCGCTGGAGCAATTGCTGATCGTATAGGCGCAAAAATTGTTATTAGCATCTCTTATCTTATGGCAGCCATATGTATCGGACTATTAACAATCAAGCCATCTGTTACAATCATTTATCTTTTAATTGGCCTTGCTGGTATTGGATCGGTCGGTATTACTCAAATATTAAATGCATATGTAACACAATACTTCCCATCACATATCCGAGCTACCTCCTTAGGCTGGGGACTGGGACTTGGCCGAGTTGGTGCAATTGCTGGCCCTATTCTCATCGGTATTATTATGACAATGCAATATGACTTAGCATGGAATTTTTACTTATTCTCCTTTGCAGGTCTTATCGCAGCTATATCTGTTTTCTTCATTCCTACAAAATAAAAAGAGCACAAACTTACTTGTGCTCTTTTTCATATGCTCCAAACAGCATGTCTCGAAATAGTGTATTTAAAATTTCAATATCGATCCCTGATCCCTTTTCAATTCCTTTTACATATTGCCCATAGTAATGAATTTGTTCTTCTAAAAATTGATTTAGCACCTTAATTTTCAATCCAACATCTAATTCAGTACCTGCTTTTTTCTTTATTAACAACTTTTCAATCTCATCTAATACACTACGTTCTAATGGTAATTCTGTAATCAATCGATCAAATTCTACAGGTGGTAAAGTTGCTTTCTCTTCTAGCCACTTACAAGCTAAAATAGGACGTAATACATAAAAGTACTTTTTCAGCTTTACATTCTCACCTTGCAAAAATTCACGATAATTTTTCGACGCCATATGTAAATAATGATATATCGTTGCTTTTGGATCAAAATTCTTCTCACTCATCTGTTGAAGTAGTTCTGGAAAATTAGAGTTTTTCGAATAAAAAATTGGTGATCGAATCCACTCAAGTAAAGCTGGGTTCGACTTCGCGAATAGTTGCAACGCCTTTTTAATATCCCAACCACTTATATCTAAATCATCACTAATTGGATATTCAATTACATCTCGTTTGTCATGAATTGATAAATACCATTCTACCGGATGTATATAAACAAACCTAACATCATAATCGCTATCTTTCGATGGAAACCCCCAAGCACGACTCCCTGATTCCACCGCAAATAAAATTTTCACATCATTCTCTTTTTCAATTCTTTCTAACTCCAACTCGATTTTCTCTCTCATTTCATAACATCTCCATTTTTTGATTATTTCCTTGGAAATTCGACAATACACTATTAATTTTACTACATACTAAAAAAACTGTCAGAAATTACTGACAGCCTAATAAAACTTCTATTGTTGCTTTTCAATTACAGTAGCAGCAATTCGTTCAAACTCTTTTTGAATCTCCTCTTTATATGCATCTACTATTGAAAAATCCATAGCAGCAATATAAATTCGTTCTAATTTATCACGAACCGATTTTGCTTTCGCTAAGAAAGACATTGCCTCATTCATTTTTGCTTTATACTGAATGGAAACATCACGAATTTCCTTCGCATATTTCTCATCAGTCCCTGGCGTAACAATAAGGGCATACATATCAATAATTTCATCACCCTCACGACTTGGAAAATATTCATGCGGTGCGGTGCTATCAAAAATTGCAAAGCCTAATTCTCTTACGATAACCATATCAAGACTATGCGGGTCAAATCCGCAATGATATACTTCAACTTCAAATCCTTTTTCTTCAGCTGCCTTAGCTAACTTTTTGAGCATCGTTGATTTTCCAGAGCCTGGGCGCCCTTTTATAAAATAACGATGTGGTAACCCTTCTGTTAAATTAGGAACAAAGTCAACTGCTCCTTTCGGTGTTGCAGCTCCTAAAAAACGATGTTTTACAAGCGATTGTCTCCCGCTTTTATCTGCAAATAATTTCTGGATTAGCTGATCGGTTAGTTCATTTGCTTTATTAAAATCTATATTATCAATATATATCTTCTCCCACTCATCATGTATAACCAATGCCTCTTTAAAACGTGCGTAAGCAGACTGAAAAGCTTTGCTTGCTTCTGAAACAAATCTTTCAATTTCTAACTTCTGCTTTCTTAGTTTATCTGAGTCCCAAGCAATTCCTAAATTTATATACTCTTCAACAACTCCTGGCATTTTTGGCTCAATAACATGCGGTGATGTCCCATCAACAATTCCTACTTTTAATTGTGGGATAATTACACCATCAACCGATTTATTGTCAGAAGAACAATGTAAAAATTCAATATCATATCCTTTTCCAACCCATTCACGACCTATTGCCTTTATTAAAGAAGATTTTCCCGTTCCCGGGCCACCCTTTAAGATAAATAACCTGTCTAATCCTTTTAAATTCTCTTCGTATAAATTGTGAAATCCCCTAGCTGTATTACCACCAGCATAATAATTCAATACATTTCCTGTCACTGCACTCACTCCTTCGCAGCATTCTATTTACATAAGCTACAATATGCGAGCGGCTTTATTTGGGTGAATACCTATTTTCTATTGCACACAAAAAGGAAATGAATTACAATTTAACTATCAGAAAATTAAGATTTTAAAACTGAATACTTCTTTATCAAGAGAGGCAGAGGGACCGGCCCTTTGAAGCCCAGCAACCTCAGTTTATACGAACTGAATAGGTGCTAATTCCTGCAAAATGCATTGCATTTTGGAAGATAAAACTCAACTAGCATGTAAAGCTCATCTTTCTTGATACTGAAGGATGAGCTTTTTATTATTTGAAAAACATATATTGGAGGTATGTAAAATGAAAGTAATTGATTTATCACAAACATTTGAAAATAATATGTCTCAATTTCCTGGAACACCTAAAATACAACTAGAAGCTGTTACAAGTGTTGAAGAATCAGGCTATCAAGTTACAGATTTTCATTCTGTCGTTCATGTTGGCACGCATTGTGATGCTCCTGCGCATTTTATTTCAGGCGCAACGACCATCGATCAATTACCGCTGGATCAATTTGTAGGTGAAGCTGTTATTATTGATGTAACTCACGTACAAGAACGAAAACTACCTAAAGAAGTACTGCACGATGCTGATATAAAAGAAGGAGATATTGTTATTTTCCATTCCAATCTATCTACTAAATGGAACACGGAGGCGTATGAGAAAGAAGCTTTTTATCTTTCTGAAGAATTAGCCGAGGAACTAGTACAATTAAAAGTAAAATCTGTCGGTTTAGATTTTATTTCTCCTGATGAGGTAACGACAGAAACATCACCAATTCATCACATACTACTTGGGAATAATATTTATTTAATCGAAAACTTAACAAACTTAGATGCCATTCACACGAAACGTTTCTTCTTCTCAGCAGCACCTTTAAAAATTAAAGATAGCGACGGTGCTTTTGCAAGGGCATTTGCTGTAATTTTTTAAACAAACTATACAAAAAAGCAAAGATCATCATTGACCTTTGCTTCTATTTTTTTTATTTAAATTAAGAAAGAATTGCTCAACATGAGGACGTAACCAAGCTAAATAATCCTTCTCTTTCTTCTTTGTACAAGCTATTTCTTCCCCATCTACCATTTCAACAAGTTCTAGTTCTAACAGTTGCTTCGTGAATGCTAACATATTCACTTCTTCGGATGGATACTCTTCTTTTAATTTCTCCTCAATTTCCCCCAATAAAAAACCGTCACGCATCATTGCCAATGCATCAATCCAAAGTGGCGGCATTTCATATTTTTCTCCTGTAATTGTGTCTTTTACAGTATAATTCTTTTGCTCTTTTCGAAATTGAATCGTGTGTAAACATACAGTCGAATTTAATGTTAATTCCATCATACCACCTCTTTCATAATATCTGCATAGAAAAAAGGATGCGCGTGCACCCCTTCTTATCTTTTCATAACACTACTGAACCGTTACATGAGCAATCAATCTCATGTCGATATTTTCCTCCATTATAAACGAAGTATTTTATAAAAAAAACCCTTCTTGAAACATTTTATAAAATGTTTATATTTACACAACAAGAACACTTTTCTGAAAAATCTTTTCTCAAATACATTAAACGGTCGGCAGAAAAATTTCTACTTTCGTTCCTACTCCTAGACTACTTTGGATCGTGATACTCCCTTGATGTTCCTTAATAATTTTATATGTAATCATTAATCCAAGTCCTGTACCATTCTCCTTTGTTGTGTAAAACGCCTTGCCGATTTTTTCTAACTTCTCATTCTCTATACCGCATCCTTGGTCTTCAACAGAAATACACAAATGTCCTTGCGTTTTTTGATATGCACGGATATGAATTTCTCCACCCTCTGGCATTGATTCTATTCCATTTTTAATGATATTTAATAACACTTGTTTTAATTGCTTATCATCACCGTTTATAGCCGGTAAATTTCCATCTACTTGTAAATTACATTTAACTCTATATTGCGTTGCATAACTTTCCATTAGATGCACAACATATAGAAGGGTGTCTCGTATATTACACCTTTCATAATTTGTTGGCTTTGGTTTCCCTAACAACATCAATTCACTAACAAATCCATTAACCCTTTCAATTTCTTGTAGCATAATGTCGTAGCTCATCGTATCAGTTGGATTTCTTTCTTTTTGCATTTGCGTAAACCCTTTTAACGCTGTTAGTGGATTTCGAATTTCATGGGCAATTGTTGTAGACATAGTCCCAATCACAGCTGAATTTTCCGTCTCTTTCATATTGTTCATCATTTCAACCACTGTTCTTACATAAGATTGAAATCGTTTTAATAAAGAATGTGAAATAATGAAATAAAATACACATAAAACAAGTGGAATTATCACTTTTAAATCTTGTAATAGCAATGTGAAAAATACGTACTTTCCAATTACACTAAAGGAAACTAAATAAAAGTATTTTCTATTCACGAAAACTGGGGCAAATAAAATTAACAACATTTCTACCATACTACCATGTTCAAAAGGTCTATCCGTTCGCAAATAAATCATTAAATTATTAACAAGATTGATAAACATGTATCCAAATAAAAATAAATATTTTACAGAATATACATACCCTCTTTTTTGAAGATATATAGAAATAGGAAATAATGCTATTACAAATATAGGCACACCTATCCCAAGACTACCTTCTGGCCACCCTACCGCTGTTCCACTAATATTCATAGCAGGATATACAAAATAATATATAGCGTCATATAAAAAGAATATAATATAAAATAATAATATAAATACCTTTAAGGCTCTTCTTTCTTCATAAATCAAGCTCTTGTATTTGTTCATATAAAAACTCCCCTTGATCGATACAAAAAACTTTCATTGTTATCTCCTTAAAGTATAAGTATGAAATTGCTTTCAGGGCAATATTTAACCTTATAATACTAAAAGGAAGGAGATCTCTCCTTCCTTTTAGTAACAACTTATATCCAACTTACCCTATCATGTAACAATCCATCAGTAAAATTATTATGCCCTATTACAAAATCCTTCATATATAAATTTAAATACTCACCGTACTTACTTTCTGTATTTAATAACAACTCCTCGACGTAATAAGCGCCTTGTTCAAATTGATCTAAAAGTAAACTAGACAAGCCCGCATAAATCCCGCACCCTACCTGAAAATACGTTGCATTCGTTTTATATTTACGAAAAACTTGGCTACTATTCATTACATTATACATATATGTCTCACTATTTTCATAAACGAGTAACACACCGACCAAGTCCTCTCCAGCAACCTCTTCTTCCGCTGGATTAAACACTTTACGATTCCAGTTCCATAAATCTTCTACTTGATCTAAGTTCTGTCTAATTATATTTGTTGTATACTCATTAATTCGGTAAAGAAAACCAACTTCCATATTGAAGTTTTTCCCTAAAATTAATACTTCCTCATGTGGCATTAAACAACCATAGAATTCTTTTTCTCCTAACTTCACTTTATACTCTGAAGCATATACATCTTCATAAAAGTAAAGAGGACGATGATGACTCATATACATCGGATAACTCCAGATTGCTTCATCTAAAAATCGCTCTACTGCCCATGAAGCATAAAGTGTATGTGGCTTTATAAGTGCTGTATCATGCAAAAACGACGTGTCATGTTCTACAATATAACATGCTCTTGGCCTTTCATTTGGTCGTTCCTTCATAAGCTCAACAACCATCCATTGAACAACACCTGGATTCATACCTGAACCTATAATCGCTTTTGTATTTGTAAATTTCTCTTTCTCCTTCTCAAACCTTGTATATCTTTCCGTAAGCTGAAAGCCGATTAAGCTGTCGTCCTGATCTACTGCTTCATTTTCCAAGGCTGAATTAATATAACAAATTCCTAATTCATTACAGCAGCTTAATACTCTAATTGTATCTGCCCCTGAAACATCAATCACAACACTCGTACTTTTTTCTTTTAAATGTTGTTTAAATTCCACTACATTTTGAAGGTTTATCTCATATAAATATAATTGACCTTTCAAATTCGAAAACAACTCATCATAATAAGTCCTATCTTTTTGTTTTATATCCACTAAATGAAATTTGGCATTCTTTAATACTTCATAAATTGGATCTTTTTCATTTGCTATCGCTTGATTTAAAATTGCTAAAACTGCTTTTGCTGCTCCACCAGCACTACCAAGCAATGTAATTGATAACGAATTCGGAAACTGCTCCACAAACAAAACCCCTTTAATAAATTAGTTGAGCAACTCCTCCTCAAAAAATAAATTGAATACATAAAAAGATAGCTCGTACACAATTTTTATAAGTTAGTGCAAAGTTACCTTTTAAAAAATCACACTATACTATGTTTATATTCAATTCATTTTTCCCCTCATCTTCAAATTAAACTAAAACAAATAGGCTCGACCTTTTCTTCTGCATATAAAAGAAAAAGTCAGCCCTTCCAACTAATCTACGGACAATGGACGGATTTTACATGTTGAATATTCACATACATTTTTGCATCACGTGCTTTTGATATTTCAATATGCCCTTCATCAATTTTCGCCATTTTTCCAATTTTATTGGACTCCTCACCTAAATCAAACACCATAATTTTCCCAGTCATTTTAATAAGCTGCTCTTCAAATGTTCTAGCTAATGTAATATTTAACGGATTTACGGGGAGTTCATTTTTATTGAGGGCATACGGTACTTGGTTTTCTTTATACGGAATTAACCATTTTAAATGCTTTAAAGATATATATACCGTTTTATAAACCGGACTATAAAAAACAATATAGTCGTTCATCACACTTGTAACATAACCATGTATTGGAGCATTTCCTGCTACATAAACTTCTGTAAAAATCCCTTTAGAAGTACTTAATACTTTTCTCAAAGAAATTGAAGGGGATTCCCTCTTAATTACAGAATCAACATCTGGTTTTAGTATGTCTTCGTCATGTGGTCTTAAAAATTTATAGTATTGTACATGATATAAAGATATATATACATAGTCTTGTCCATTGTAAAGAACAATAATGTCATTTCCTACGTCTATTAATATACCTTTAAACCTTTTTTCACCGATTAATTTAACATATATATTTTCCCCAATACTTTTGTTTAACTCATTCATCTATATCCTCCTTCCTATGAATTTCAGCTTTCCTATCTTTCGTTTCAAAAAAATAATCAGGGCAATGTTCTGTCTTAATAGTAAGTAATTCCTTTTCATACTATCGAAATAAGAAATTGTTCTTCTCTTTCCCTCATAATGCCCCTCTTATTTATTAAACATTATTCATCTTCATTCTTTTTACATTTCACTACTTGACTCACACTCTTAATATGATAATTAATGATATAAATAACTTCATCACCGTTTACTAGCGTAATACATTCTTCATGCACTTCACTTAATAAGCCTTCTACACACTCTGGGCCGCCACGATTAATCTTTACCCACTTATACTTCAAGTCACATAATACATCGACAAAAGTATCATCATCAGAGCAGAAACATGAAACATAGCCGTCGCCACATTTACTTTCTTTCACTTTCTTAACTAGACTTTTCACATGTTTCAATTGGTAATATACTAATTCACCAAGAGGAAGTTGTAATGTAAGGTAATCTCTTCCTAACGATACAAGTACCCCCACTCGACTCTCTGGTCCACGAAGATTTACTTTTACAGTCTCACCGACTAAGCCTTTAATTTGTTCACAGCATAATATACTTTCCAAATTTATATCCTCCTTTCTTATTATCTTCCTCTTCTTGACTGTCTTTGTGCGCGAGCTCGACCTGAATTATTACTTTCACTTTCGCTTTCACTTTCGCTTTCTTCGCTCTCTCTACAAGGTACTGTTACACTCTTAATATGAGATACTGCAACTAATATAACTTCTTCTTTTACAATTATTGTCACAAATTCACAAGAAACATCTTGTAAAATACCTTCAACTTTCTCTGGGCCACCACGATTAATTTTCACCCAGCAATATTTGAAGCTTTGAAGTAACTTTTCAAAGTCATCTTCACATTCACATTCCAACCATCTGCAATCATCTGCTTTACAATCTTTCGCATTTTTTGTAATACTTTTCAGATGACGAATCTGATAGTAATAGAGCTCTCCTTTTTCATTCTTTAATACAAAGTAATCCGAACATACAGCGACTATTGTCCCTTTTTGAGATTCTGGACCACCCCTGTTTACTCTCACAAAAGATCCAATTAAGTCTTTCAGAAAATCACAATGAAATAAACTCACGAGAAAACCCCTTCCATTAATTTATAAGCTTTTGCACTGATAGTATATGTATCTGTACAGGTTACGTTCTCTATGTTTGTCCTAGCTAGAAAAAAATATGCTTTTAACATGGTAGACTACTACCTATCAAAATTTGAGGAAAGGCTAAGAACTCCTTATGTTTTTGATATCTTCAAACAAAAAATCCCTTATGAATATACATTTCTGCATATCTTCATAAGGGATTTTCCATAGTTTAATCTTCGTCTTTAACATCCATATCTTCTGGAATTGGTTCGTTCAATATTTCTTCCACTAATTGCTTATATTTCTCCATTTGCTCTAAATGTGTATTAAATTGTTCTTTATTTACTAAATATTGCTCTCCATCGAATAGCGCACGAATTTTCTTTTGCTGAATTAACTCTTCAATATACGATTTTGGTAAATTCAAATACTCCGCAGTCTCTTCTACTGTTATATACAATGCGTTCATTCCTTTATTATTTTTTCATCTATACTGTATCTTACTTTATTTTTGTAAACAAATAAAAAAGATTTTGTAAATGCAGTTCAAAAAGCAGGTAGATGCATTCCATATATTGTATAGTATTATATAGTAAGAATTTTTTAAATATAGAATGGTATTACCCATTTACACAAAGGAGAGTTAACATATGGCTACTCGTCACATCATTACAATGTTAGAAAAAACACTACAAGTTGAAACAGAAAACACAATTTCTCATTTGAATGTATCTTTATCTGATCGTTTTCTTTCTCAAAGCACAGCAATACATGAAAACAATTGTTATCATACAATTGGTGAATGGTACAAAAATCATTTCTTATTCCAACAAGATGATTTCCTTTGGGCTAAATATGCCTTCTATGACGCATATTGTGAAGCCATCAAAAAACAAGGTCATCTTACAAAACGTGTTCGCCAAATATTAGAATCATTAGCTCGAATGCATGGAAAACAGTATATTGCTTCTATACTAAATATGCCATTTCCTAATGAACGCGCTAAAGGGACAGCGTAATTTAGCCATGTTCTGCGTAAGCAAAACATAGCTAAATTGTTTTCTAGGATGCTTTACCAATAAAATGTTCATATCATATGAACTGATGAAACCGGTGTCATTATAATGATAGAAAATATAGTAAACAGGAAAACCCCCACGTACATCTCTCATCCATTTGAATAGAGAAATACGTGGGGGTGTACTTGTTCCTTATTATTTCATCATCTGCTTAATCAGTTCGCGATTTCTCTTCTTAAATACTTCATTATGAGAAGAAACCATTCCGTACTCACTTGCATCTGGTTGGATAAATTGTTTTGCTTTATTCACAGCATTTCCCGCATCTTGGAATGCACCTGCAATTAAGTGTAGTTTCCCTTCGTGCTTTAAAATATCTCCAGCAGCATATAATCCATCTACTGAAGACTCACTATTTGCATTACCTGCAATATAATAATTATCTATAATTGCAACGTCTAACTCACTATTTTCTAATAATGTAATGTCGCGTTCATATCCATGATTAATAATAACTTCATCAATAGGTAAATGAGAAACCTCACCTGTTTCATGATTTGTTAATTCTACATATTCGATTGCTTCATGATTATCACCAGCAATTAATTTTGTAATCGATGTATTAAAGAAACACTCCGCTGAGCTGTTCATAAGTTGTTTTACTTGTGCTTCATGACCAGATAATTCTTCTTTTCTATACGTTACATACACTTTTTTCGCAATTGGTTCCAATTCATTTGCCCAATCAACAGCAGAATTGCCTCCACCGGAAATAATAACTGTTTTACCTTTGAAACGCTTTAAAGATTTAACTGTATAATTTAAATTCGATACTTCAAATCGCTCAGCACCTTCAATAGATAACTTTTGCGGTTTCAATATACCACTTCCTGTTGCGACGATAACTGTTTTTGAAAAGTGTTCTTCCCCAGTACTTGTTTTTAATGTAAAAGTACCATCTTGATTACGAATAATTGATTCCACTTTTGTATCTAATACAACTTCTGGCTTAAATGTTAACCCTTGCTGTACAAGTTGTTCAATTAACTTATCACCTGTAACTGGCAATAGTCCTCCTACATCCCAAATCATTTTTTCCGGATACACATGTATTTTTCCACCTAACTGTGGTTGAAATTCTATTATTTTTGTTTTCATCTCTCTGAGTCCACTATAAAAAGCTGAATAAAGCCCTGCAGGTCCCCCGCCTATCACGGTTACATCAAACAATTCTTCTCTATTCATTAACCTTCACTCCTCAGCTACTAATCATTGATTATCATTCTCAATAAAATATAACCTGTTTCTGCAAAATTTACAATTAAAATTACTATTGACAATACAACTAGATAAAATTATATTATTTAATGAATCAATAGTGCTAATCATTATCAATTTGTTAATAATTAGCAAATTTGAGATTACATCTTCTTTTATTAATATGGTTAATACTATATTGTAGAATCTCACATTCAAGATTTTTAATAAACATTTTGCATTACCACTACTCTTTCAAAAAGATTACAGTTAAACAAATTATTGTATACACATATCATCTATGTTAAAGGAGAAAGACGATGAAAAAGTTATTTATTTCACTAACAGTTCTTTTCGTTCTTGTTATGAGTGCTTGTAGCAATGGCTCTACAGACAAAAAGAACGATACAAAAGGTAGTAAATCAGAAACAATTACATACCAATCTGAAAATGGTAAAGTAGAAGTGCCTGCAAATCCAAAACGCGTTGTAGTTTTATCATCATTCGCTGGTAACGTAATGTCATTAGGAGTAAATCTTGTTGGGGTAGATTCATGGTCTAAACAAAACCCACGTTTTGATAGCAAATTGAAAGATGTTGCTGAAGTATCAGATGAAAATGTTGAAAAAATCGCTGAACTAAACCCAGATTTAATCATTGGTTTATCAAATATTAAAAATGTTGATAAGTTAAAGAAAATCGCTCCTACTGTAACATACACTTACGGAAAAGTTGATTACTTAACACAGCATTTAGAAATCGGTAAGTTATTAAACAAAGAAAAAGAAGCAAAAACTTGGGTTGATGACTTCAAGAAACGTGCACAAGACGCTGGTAAAGAAATTAAAGCAAAAATCGGTGAAGATGCAACAGTTTCTGTTGTAGAAAACTTCAACAAACAGCTTTATGTATACGGCGAAAACTGGGGCCGTGGAACAGAAATTCTGTACCAAGAAATGAAATTAAAAATGCCTGAAAAAGTAAAAGAAAAAGCGTTAAAAGAAGGTTACTACGCATTATCTACTGAGGTATTACCTGAGTTTGCTGGTGATTACTTAATCGTAAGTAAAAACAAAGATACTGATAACTCATTCCAAGAGACAGAATCATATAAAAACATCCCAGCAGTAAAAAATAATCGCGTATATGAAGCAAACATGATGGAATTCTATTTCAATGATCCACTTACATTAGACTTCCAACTAGACTTCTTCAAGAAGAGCTTTCTTGGTAAATAATACAAACATGAGGAATTCTTAATTTAAGAATTCCTCTTCCTTTATTCTATGAACAGAAAAGATGTGAAACGAATGACAAAAGATCATGACAATCCACGTTCTATAGCTTTTACATACAAACTAATTTTAAGCTTAATTGCATTCTTTCTTATTTTTATGGTTGCAATGGTATTAGGTGCTGCAGATACTTCGATAAAAGATGTATGGTCAGCACTCACTTCCTCCGCTAAAGGAGACAAAATATCTATTATTCGAGAAATACGTTTACCACGTGAAGTTGCTGCTATTTTTGTAGGAGCTGGATTAGCCGTTTCTGGAGCAATTATGCAAGGATTAACACGAAATCCACTTGCGGATCCTGGATTATTAGGGCTATCTGGTGGAGCAAATGCTGCGCTTGCACTGACACTTGCTTTCAACCCTTCCATCAGCTATCTTTACTTAACATTAGCTTGCTTTATCGGTGCTGCAATTGGCGCAATTATGGTATTTGGAATTGGTATGGTGAAAAAAGGCGGCCTTTCTCCTCTTCGAATTGTATTAGCGGGTGCTGCAGTTTCAGCATTTCTACTCGCAATTTCAGAAGGAATCGGCATTTACTTTAAAATTTCACAAGATGTATCACTTTGGACTGCTGGTGGCGTAATTGGAACAACTTGGAACCAATTAAAAATTATTATTCCAGTCATTTCAATTAGTATCTTTATCGCTATCTTACTAGCAAAAAAATTGACAGTTCTTAGTTTCAGTGAGGAAGTGGCTATTGGACTAGGTCAAAAAATTATTGTTATTAAAACTATTTTATTTATCATTATTATCTTACTTGCAGGTGCATCTGTAGCGCTTGTCGGAAATATGGCATTTATCGGCTTAATGGTACCTCACATGGTACGCCCAATTGTCGGTCCAGATTACCGATTTGTTATACCGATGTCAGCAATTGCTGGAGCTTCCTTTATGCTACTTGCAGATACAATCGGACGTACTATTAACGCTCCATACGAAACACCAGTTGCGGCAATTGTCGCGATTGTAGGGTTACCATTCTTCCTATTCATTGTACGTAAAGGAGGAAAAACATTCTCATGATGCAATCTATTCTAAGAAAACAGCGTCTCATTATACTCGCTTTACTTATAGTAATCATCACAACCATTGTAGTTGGAATGGGACTTGGTTCAGCATCTTTATCTTATGATCGACTACTCCCAACATTAATGGGACAAGGGACGTTTAAAGAGGAGTTCGTTTTATACTCTTTAAGACTACCTAGAATTGTCATTACATTATTAGCTGGTATGGCTCTCGCTTTATCAGGTGCTATTCTGCAAGGGATTACCCGAAATGATTTAGCTGAACCTGGTATTCTTGGAATCAACTCTGGGGCCGGTGTTGCTGTCGCTATTTTCTTTTTATACTTTCCAATAGATGTAGGTTCATTTCTTTACTTACTACCTGTCGTTGGATTTATCGGAGCATTTCTGACAGCTGTTCTAATTTACGTATTTTCATATAGTAAATCAACTGGACTTCAGCCGGTGCGATTAACATTAACCGGTATCGGTTTTGCATTTGCACTATCTGGAACGATGATTGTCCTTATTTCATCCGCGGATCGTATGAAAGTAGACTTTATTTCAAAATGGATTGCCGGAAATATTTGGGGAGATGACTGGATATTCGTTTTAGCAATGCTCCCATGGTTAATCGTATTTATTCCGTTCGTTTTCTATAAAGCAAATCGATTAAACATTTTAGCATTAAACGAGCCCGTCGCAATCGGCATTGGAATTGAAATTGAAAAAGAACGCAGATACTTATTAGTTGCAGCCGTTGCGCTTGCTGCTGCAGCTGTTTCTGTAACAGGAGGAATTAGCTTTATCGGACTAATGGCTCCTCATATCGCAAAATCTTTAGTAGGTCCGAGACATCAAATTTTCATGCCTATCGCCGTTTTAATCGGCGGATGGCTATTATTATTAGCAGATACAATTGGAAAGAAATATCGTTGATCCTAATGGCATTCCAGCAGGTATTGTCGTTGCTTTAATTGGGGCTCCTTACTTTATGTATTTGTTGCTTAAAAAAGCGTAAAAAACACCCTCAAGATTTCTTGAGGGTGTTTTTGTTTCATTCTACTGCTGACCATACCCTTCAAACTTCTTCGCCAAATTCTCCATCTCATCTTCTGGCAATAGCTTTGGTTCCCCAATGCTTTTCGTTTGATAATAAATTTGAGCACAAAACTCAATCTCTTCTGCAACAGTAAATGCCATTTTTATATTATTTGCACCAGCAATTAAACCGTGATTTGCAAGTAGCACAGCACGACGATCAATCATGCCTTCAAAAGCAGCATCCGCTAATTGCTTCGTACCAAATGTTTCATACGGCGCACAGCGGACATTCGGACCTGCAAAAGCAATTAAATATGACACAGCCGGAAGCTCCCATCCTAATGATGCAATCGTCTTCGCGTAAGGAGAATGTGTATGCACAAGCGCATTTATATCTTCACGCTTCCTATAGTAAATAAGGTGCATATCTAATTCACTTGATGGTTTTTTCTCTCCTTCTATTACTTCACCATCTAGGTTTAATATAACTACATCTTCAGGCTTTGTTTCATAATACTCTAAACCACTTGGGCTAATCGCAACAAGACCTTGTTCACGATTAAAGATACTAATATTACCGCCCGTTCCCTTTGTTAAACCACTAGAAATCATTTTCTTTCCATACGCTACAATTTCTTCTCTTTCTTTTGGTAATAACATATACATCCCCCTAAGTATGAAGCTTATGATGACTGACTTTTACATTTATCTACTTATTGAAATAGCTTTTTTAAATTCTCCGTAAACGGTGCCTTTACAATCCCTTTTTCTGTAATAATCGCTGTTACATTTTCATGTGGAGTAACATCAAATGCTGGATTATATACTTTACTTTCTTTCGGAGCTGAATATTGTCCGAAACGATTAATCACTTCAGAAGCATCTCTTTCTTCAATCGGAATTTCTTTTCCTGTCGATGTCTTTAAATCAATTGTCGGCGTTGGTGCCGCTACATAAAACGGAATGTTGTAGTATTTCGCTAAAATAGATACGCCTAATGTTCCAATTTTATTTGCTATATCACCGTTCGCTGCCACACGGTCGCATCCAACAATTACAGCGTCAATCTTCCCTTGTGACATGACCATAGCCGCCATATTATCCGTAATGACAGTAACATCAATTCCCGCTCGCTGTAGTTCTAATGCCGTTAACGTTGACCCTTGTAATCTTGGACGTGTTTCATCCGAAAAGATTTTTAAGTCCCATCCTTTTTCTTTCGCTAAGTACATTGGAGCCGTCGCAGTACCATACTTAGTCGTCGCTAACGCACCAGCATTACAATGTGTTAATACTCCCATTCCATCATGGAATAATGTTAATGCATGTTCTCCAATTTGACGGTTAATTTCTTCATCTTCTCTATGAATCTCTTTTGCCTCTTCTAGTAATCTATTTTTCAGCTGTGAGATTGATAAATGAATATTATCTGTCGCTACACTTTCCATTCTTTCAAGTGCCCAAAATAAATTTACGGCAGTCGGTCTTGATGTCGCCAAGTATGTACATACCTTTCTTACTTCATCCATAAATCCTTCTTCCGTACCTTCAGCAAATTCCTTTATCCCTAAATACACTCCATAAGCTGCTGAAACACCAATCGCTGGTGCACCTCGTACTTTCATTACTTGAATGGCATCCCACACACTTTCAGCTGTTTTAAAAGATTCATAAACAATTTCATTCGGTAATAACGTTTGATCTAACAAAACTAAAGCATCATCTTTCCACTGAATTGGTATTAATTGCTCTTCCATCATATTCTCCCCTTACTCCGCGTAGTGCATTGACTGTTCTTTTAACGTTGCTACAAAACTTGTACCCGTTCTATATTGATTCGCTCGTAAAATAAAACTCTTCGCTACTTGAAGACAAATTCGCTCCGCTCTAGCACGTGCTTCCTCATTCTCAATACAAGTAATATCTTTTACTTTCGCTAATCCAACAATACGGCGGATTAATTCAAGACCTGTCACTGCAGCTGTATCCTCTAATACAGATTGTAAATAGGCTTCGTTAAAGCCTTCTTCCTTCGCCATAATCTCGGTCACATAAATATCCCAAGCATCTAAAAACTTCTTCTTAAATAAATCAATTACCTCTACCATCGTAGTTTGTAACCAATCCATATACGTATCTTTCTCAGCTCCAGGTAGCATCGTTGCATCTGCATTCACCCAAGCAAACATTAAATTCGCCATTACATTCCCGACGTCATATCCCATAGGTCCATAAAAAGCAAACTCAGGATCAATAACCTTTGTAGAATCATCTCTTACAAAAACAGAACCAGTATGTAAATCACCATGAAGCAATGCCTGTGCATTCGTCATAAAAGAAAATTTACGTTTCGCTACTTCCATACGAAGCTCTTTATCACTATAAATATGCTCCCTAATCCATCCCTCATTTAAAGGAAATAACTCATTACGCTTATTATGATTTGTAAATGGTTCTGAATATACGAGGTCCTCTGTAATCTCACATAATTCAGGATTTATATAATTCTGCACAAGTTCCTTCTTCTCTTTATGATTCATTACAACATCAGATGTTAATAAAAGTGTATTTACCATAAAAGTAGTTAAGTCGTCAGCAAGCTGCGGAAATATTTGATGATTTATAAGTGCTGTACGTAATATTGTGTGATTCGATAAATCTTCCATTACGCAACAGTTCATCACACTATCAAATAAATACACCTTAGGAACAAGTCCAGGTGCTAACTCATGCTCTAATTGCAAAACATCTGATTCTATACGAATACGATTCGTCGATAACTTAAACTCATCTGAAATGCGAGCTGTATCCCCAGCTTGCTTTACGATGACAGACATGTTCTCTTTTTCATCCCAAACGCGGAACACATAATTTAAATTGCCATCACCTATTTCTTTACACTTTAGCCCCTTTGCATGTTCAAACTTAGATAATTTCTCTTTCACATATGCAATCACATCGCTAGCTTCCATTAAAAAATACTTTGTGAACTTAGACATGGTTTCCCCTCCACACCAATTGTAAGCGTTTTCCAAAAGCTATAAAAAATAATAGGTTGAATTTTTTCATCCTATAAATATGTATTCTTCTTTTTGAAAGGTATATCTAGGTTTTATTATATCTTGTTAGCACTTTGAGTCAATGTTTCTAACTATCATCTCAAATATATACTTCCTAATTATATATTTGAGATGACAAAAATTGTTCAAAAAGATTTCGATTCATTTTATTTTATTTATCGCACAATTCTTTGTAAAATAGAAATAAGCAGTTCCTTTTCAAATACATAACTTCTAAGAAATATTTCCTTCCTAAGAATTTACACTTACACCATATTTCTAACATACACACTACTCTTTCAAACAATCATTGAAAATTTATAGACTTAAAGTTACCTTTCCATTCCCTGTTAGCCTTAATTGAGAATAAATATTAATTAAATTGGTATAAAGTTGGTTTATTCTCTTGACAAAATAACCACTTCTATATGATAATTAATATCGAATTAGAATTATTATAGTTAATTAAAAAATATATTTTATGAGCACACTATTTTTTGATGCTCAAAACCAACATTTAGGAGGAATTTTAACATGTTATTAATCGGCACAGAAGTAAAACCGTTTAAAGCTAATGCTTACCATAATGGAGAATTTATCCAAGTTACTGACGAAAGTTTAAAAGGAAAATGGAGTGTAGTTTGTTTCTACCCAGCTGACTTCACATTCGTTTGCCCAACTGAACTTGAAGACTTACAAAACCAATACGCAACTCTAAAAGACTTAGGCGTTGAAGTATACTCTGTATCTACAGACACTCACTTCACTCACAAAGCATGGCATGATAGCTCAGAAACTATCGGCAAAATCGAGTACATCATGATTGGTGACCCAACTCGCACAATCACTACAAACTTCAACGTTTTAATGGAAGAAGAAGGTCTTGCTGCTCGTGGTACATTCATCATCGATCCAGACGGCGTTATCCAATCTATGGAAATCAATGCTGACGGTATCGGCCGTGACGCAAGCATTCTTGTTAACAAAATTAAAGCTGCTCAATACGTACGTAACAACCCAGGTGAAGTTTGCCCAGCTAAATGGCAAGAGGGTTCTGCAACACTTAAACCAAGCCTTGACCTTGTAGGCAAAATCTAAGGAGTTCGATCAAAATGATACTAGATGCAGATATAAAAACACAACTATCCCAATACCTTCAATTAATGGAGAACGATATTTTACTTAAGGTAAGCGCAGGAGACGATAACGTATCTAAAGATATGTTAGCTCTAGTAGACGAATTAGCTACTATGTCATCTAAGATTACAGTAGAAAAAGTTGAATTAGAGAGAACACCAAGCTTTAGCGTAAACCGCCCTGGTGAAGACACTGGTGTCGTATTCGCTGGTATTCCATTAGGACACGAATTTACATCATTAGTGTTAGCTTTACTACAAGTAAGTGGACGCGCTCCAAAAGTTGAACAAAAATTAATCGATCAAATTAAAAACATTCAAGGCGAATATCATTTTGAATCTTATATCAGCCTAAGTTGTCATAACTGTCCTGATGTTGTACAAGCTCTTAACGTAATGAGCGTTCTTAACCCTGGTATTACACATACTATGATTGATGGCGCTGCATTCAAAGAGGAAGTAGAAAGCAAAGACATCATGGCAGTACCAACTGTTTACCTAAACGGCGAATCTTTCGGAAGCGGTCGTATGACACTTGAAGAAATTTTAGCTAAAATGGGTAACGGTCCAGATGCATCAGAGCTTTCTGATAAAGATCCATACGATGTTCTTGTTGTTGGTGGCGGCCCTGCTGGTGCAAGTGCAGCAATTTACGCAGCACGTAAAAGCATCCGCACTGGTATCGTTGCTGAGCGCTTCGGTGGTCAAGTAATGGATACTATGGGCATTGAGAACTTCATCAGCGTAAAAAAGACTGAAGGTCCTAAGCTAGTAGCAAGCCTTGAAGAACACGTAAAAGAATACGACATCGATGTAATGAATCTACAACGTGCGAAACGTTTAGAGAAAAAAGAACTTATTGAAGTGGAACTTGAAAACGGCGCTATTCTGAAAAGTAAGAGCGTAATCGTTTCTACAGGTGCTCGCTGGCGTAATGTTGGCGTACCAGGTGAAGCTGAGTTCAAAAATAAAGGTGTAGCATATTGCCCACACTGTGACGGTCCATTATTCACTGGAAAAGACGTAGCAGTTATCGGCGGAGGTAACTCTGGTATTGAAGCAGCTATCGACTTAGCAGGTATCGTTAAGCACGTAACTGTTCTTGAATTCATGCCAGAATTAAAAGCTGATGCTGTATTGCAAGAGCGTCTTAACAGCTTACCAAACGTAACTGTTCTGAAAAACGTTCAAACGAAAGAAATCACTGGTACTGATAAAGTAAATGGTATTTCTTACATCGATCGTGAAACTGAAGAAGTTCATCACGTTGAATTACAAGGTGTATTCGTACAAATCGGTCTTGTGCCAAACACAGACTGGTTAGGCGAAACAGTTGAACGCGTTCGCGGTGAAATCGTAACAGACAAGCACGGCGCTACAAACGTACCAGGAGTGTTTGCTGCAGGTGACTGTACAAATAATCCGTACAAACAAATCATCATCTCTATGGGTTCAGGTGCAAACGCAGCTTTAGGTGCATTTGATTACTTAATCCGTAACTAATAAAAACAGGTGCCTTGGCACCTGTTTTTATTACCCTAATGTATAAACTAAAAACCTCTCATTCCCATTCTTCTCATAAGCACCTGGCAATCTAACTTCTTTCTTCAGCTCAAACGCAGTCTGATTTTCTAAGAAGAAAATATAGTCCTCAGAAGGATAATATAAAATAATATCCACTTCTCTCCCCGTGTTTTCTACTGAAAACAAAATGTTATTTACTACATTCATAAACACTTGCACAGAAAACGGATTAAAGAAATAAAACCTATTATCATGTGGATCAATCTCATATTCCTGCGCTAAACAACATTGGAATTGAATTTTCCCCTTACTGTTTCGTGCCTTTCGGGCATAACGATCTCGATTATCGATCGCTTCTTTATAAAACTCTTCATTCATTTCAATTCCAACTGCTGAAGCCCCACATTTATGATGCATATAAAAGTTTAATCGCCCTTTTCCGCACCCAAAGTCTACAATTCGGTCACTACTTTTTATTTCATATTGATTCAGTAACTCATCTAATCCGCTATACGGCGTCGGTTCATAACGGTGATAATGCATAGATTTGTTAAATCCTTTTTGCTCACCGACTGTTTTTATATGTAAAACTGCATCGTAATATTGTTCGTTCATTCGTTTTCTCCTATTAAAAAATGGTACTTATTATTATACACCATGTACTGGAGGCTCATTTTTCATCAAATTAATAGATATGTGCAATTATATTAACGATTTTCTTAGTATATCTATCGTAACTTCAAATATATCAACGATTTTTCAAATATATCGATTTACCGACAATTCACGACAAAAAAACAGGAGCTCTTTAGCCCCTGTCTTCTAACACTTTCAATACAGTTTGTTTCAATATTTCTACCCCATCCATAATACAACTATGATCAAACCTCATATACGGATGGTGTAATCCAGGTTGTAGGTCTGCTCCTAGTCCAAGCATGACAGCTTTTAAATGTGGTCTTTTCACTGTATAGTAATGGAAATCATCGCTTCCTGTCGTATAGAGAGGCCCTGTGCATCTCTCTTCCCCATACACTTCGAGAATACCTTTACGCATAAAGCGCTCTGCTTCTTCGGAAACCTCTGCTCCTGGTGCAAGATCCATCCATTCGTATGAAGTTTTCGACCCCATCGATGCAGCTGATTCTATTACATGCTCAATCTTTTTCTTTAATTCTTCTAATAGTATATTACTCTCTGCTCTTACATCTAAACTGAAATGACCATTTCCCGGAATAATATTTAAATTATCACCACCAGCTTGGCATCTCGTCATTTTTACTGAATAAGAACTTTGCGGTGGCAGCCAAATATTTTTCAAACCGATATTAATCATGGAAATGACATCAATTGCATTCACACCTTGGTGTGGTCTTGCCCCGTGTGCATCCTCCCCATGAATCATACCCTCTAAAAATCCTGCTGCTCCATGACGAATAGATGGAGCTGCTTGTTTCAAAGATAGTTCTTCAATTGGTCTTAGATGGACGCCAAATAAGAAATCAGCATCATCTACAGCACCTTTCTCCACCATCTTTAAAGCACCATTCCCCTTCTCTTCTGCCGGCTGAAAAATAAATCTAACCGTACCACTTTTCCATCTCATATTTTTCAATTGTAAAATAAGTCCCATTACAATGGTCATATGAGCATCATGGCCACATGAATGGTTCGCTTTAAATTCTCCATTTACTTCTTGCCAAAGTGCATCCATATCAGCACGAATCGCAATAACTGGATTCCCGCCTCCAATCTCAGCAATTACACCTGGACAATCATCAAATGTTCTATATGAAATTCCTTCTTCTTTTAAAAAGTCAGTAATATACGCTGTCGTTTCATATTCTTTCCAACTTACTTCAGGGTTTTCGTGTAAATGCTGAAAAATCTCCGTTAAGCGCTCTTGTAGTTCTAATGTTTTCAACGTTCCAGTCTCCTTCCCACATTACAAACGATTCGGGTTAATTATACTTATGAAAAACAGATGTTTTTATGAACATATTGAATTTTAAGAAAAAAGTCAATTGTTTATTTTTAAATACTTAAAAACCTTACTCTGCACTTATATTACAAACTAAACAAACAACTAGAACATTCTTTATTTTCTGTTTTTTATGTTGACGCTTACATAAACTTTTAGTTATCATAACCTAATAAACGTCTATTTTACGACAATTCTAAAAATACAAACAAACATACGTAACAAGGAGGAACTTTATGAAAAAAGAAATACCTTTTGGAATAGCGATTATCCCTATTATCATTACCGTTGCAGTTATGATGGTTACAATTGTTGTATTAAAACAAACCCCTCACGTTCCACTTATTATCGGTACAACCGTTGCTTCTATTGTCGCTTGGCGTTACGGTTACAAATGGAATGATCTTGAAGAAGCAATGTATAAAGGGATTCGTCTTGCATTACCTGCTATCGTCATTATTATTCTTGTCGGCTTAACAATTGGTGCTTGGATTGGCGGTGGAATCGTCGCAACGATGATTTATTACGGTTTAAAACTTTTAACTCCATCACTATTTTTAGTTTCCATTACCGTCATTTGTTCTATCGTTGCATTAGCAATTGGTAGCTCTTGGTCTACAATGGGAACAATTGGTGTTGCTGGAATGGGAATTGGCCTAAGTATGGGAATCCCAGCTCCAATGGTTGCTGGTGCCATTATTTCAGGCTCTTATTTTGGCGATAAAATGTCACCGCTTTCAGATACAACTAACTTAGCCGCAGGATTAACAAATACAGATTTATTCGCACACATTCGTCATATGTTATTTACTACAGTTCCAGGTTTAATTATTACTCTTATCGTTTACGCGGTCTTAGGAAGAAGCTTCGGCGCTAACAATATTGATGCGAAGAGCATCGATCAAACGTTACAAGTATTGCAACAAAACTTTGTTATCTCACCTTTCCTACTCATTATACCCGTAGTCGTTATGGTATTGGTCGCTAAAAAGGTCCCTGCTATACCAGCGATTCTCGTCGGTATTATTTTAGGATTTTTATCACAAGTCTTTATTCAAGGTGGTTCTGTCTCAGCATCTGTCGGTGCACTCCAAGCTGGATTTGTTATAGACACTGGAAACAAGCTAGTAGACGAACTATTTAACCGCGGTGGCTTAGATTCGATGATGAATACAGTCTCTATGACAATTGTCGCTATGACTTTCGGAGGAGTATTAGAACATACAGGTATTCTTCGCTCAATTGTAAATCAAATTTTAAAGTTAGCGAAATCAGCAAAAGGGCTTATCGCTTCTACTATCGCATCTTGTTTTGCAACAAACCTTACTTGCTCTGAACAATATATTTCAATTGTTGTCCCTTCAAGAATGTACGCAAATGCATACACGGAAAAAGGACTACATTCAAAAAACTTATCCAGAGCATTAGAAGATGGTGGAACATTAACTTCTGTCTTCGTTCCTTGGAATACGTGCGGTGTATTTATTCTCGCAACACTTGGCGTAGGTGCATTTGAATATGCTCCTTATGCTATTTTGAATTTCATCGTACCTATTATCTCAATCATTTATGGCATAACAGGCTTCACAATTGTAAAACTATCAGACATTGAAAAAGCAGAACTACTAAAGAAACAAAAAGCTCAACTAGAAGCTTAAAAATAGCGGTAAATTCAGTTCATATAGTGCGCGAGGTCGCCCTTGTTGATAGGGCATTTCCTCGCCACAAATATGAGCATACCCGTAATCAACTAATTTCTTTAACAACCTTTCTGTCGATCTTCGAGTCACTTGTAAGTACTCAGAAAGGTCAGCTGCTGTAAACTTCAATGACGGATGCGATTGACTAAATTGAATGATTTTTGACAAGTTGGCCGGACTAAGCTTCGTTTCCTTCGCTATTTTCATTAGTTCCGGATTATCATTTTTCAAACTTTGTACTCTCTGCTCTTTCGGGAACGGACCAAACAAATCTTTATCACTTGTTAGTATATAAAAACAACGATCTATTGGATTATTCTTTGCAAAACTTTGAGCAATTTTTGCATTTTGCTCCGCTTCTTTCACGGTTTTCCCATAACCAAATCCAATAGCTATCGTTCCTTCTACGTTCGCAAACAAGTTATTTATCGCATTTGTTTTAATAATTGATTCGATATCACCACGAGTTGTATACAAAATGCATGTCATTTCATCCACTTGTTTAAATGAACCACGTAGTTCTTTTGAAATGACATCTAGTTTTTCAAGCAAACTCGCTCGTAATTCTAAGGAAGAAATAATACAAGCACCAACAGTAGCTGAATAGCTTTTTGCTAACTCAGCTTTTATTTTGCATCTTTTAGCCCATGTATAATGGATTGTGTTGGATCAATCATGCGCTCTGAAGGAACACCTATTTTTTGAAGCTCGTCGTAAACAGCGTGAATACTAGTTAAAGCTAAATGAGCTTCTCCAGATTGATATTTAGCTACATGAAAATCGATAACTCTATTTATCTCATCTTTACTCCACAGCATATTTTCATAATCCAACACTTGCGGGCTTTCTTTTATACCAATATCATGGAACACATTTGTAATAAACGAGCGGTCTACTAAATCGATGGAAATGTTATGTGGTTGAATACTTTGATGATACATGATAGAAAGAATTGAAGATGCGACAATTGTCTCGTTTTGCTGTAAGTATGTACTTGGAATTCGTAATTGTTCTCTTATTTCTTTTGCCATATAATAAGGTAAAGCACCTGAGAAAAAGATGACATCACAAGGCTTTAGACACTTTAATAGTTCAGAAGATTCCGTCGGGTAAAGGTAAATATATGGATCAATTTCTATTCCTTCTAATTTTTGAGCAATAGGAAAAAGGTTCTCCATAAACTCCTTTGAACCGACAACTGCAATTTTTATCATCATTTTCTCTAACTCCTTATCATTAATTAACGACCATTTAACGTCAACTATATCAAATGTACAAAACTATTGTAAACAGGAAGGGGTTTCTATTCAATGAAAATTACAGCTATTCATCTTTACGCAATTCGTTTACCGCTTCGCAATCCGTTTGTTATTAGTTATGGATCTTATTCTGATATGCCCTCTATTATCGTCAAAATGGAAACAGATGAAGGTATTATCGGTTACGGTGAAGGCGTTGCTGATGATCACGTCACAGGTGAATCATGGGAAAGTACTTTCCATACTTTAAAACATACGCTAACCCCGGCCCTAATCGGACAAAATCCAATGAATATCGAAAAAATACACGACATGATGGACAATACAATTTACGGTGTTCCAACAGCGAAAGCCGCAATTGATATTGCTTGTTTTGATATAATGGGCAAAAAACTAAATCAACCTGTATATCAATTAATTGGCGGGCGCTATCATGAAGAATTCCCTGTCACTCACGTTTTAAGTATTGCCGATCCTGAAGATATGGCTGAAGAAGCTGCTTCTATGATTCAAAAAGGTTACCAATCTTTCAAAATGAAAGTTGGTACGAATGTAAAAGAAGATGTGAAACGTATTGAAGCTGTACGAGAACGTGTAGGAAATGACATTGCGATTCGCGTTGATGTAAACCAAGGCTGGAAAAATAGCGCAAACACATTAACAGCACTGCGTTCATTAGGACATTTAAACATTGACTGGATTGAACAACCTGTTATCGCGGACGATATTGATGCCATGGCTCATATCCGTTCTAAGACAGACCTCCCGCTTATGATTGATGAAGGACTAAAAAGTTCTCGTGAAATGCGCCAAATTATTAAATTAGAAGCTGCTGATAAAGTGAATATAAAACTAATGAAATGCGGTGGCATATATCCAGCTGTAAAGCTCGCTCATCAAGCTGAAATGGCCGGCATTGAATGCCAAGTGGGATCAATGGTCGAATCATCTGTTGCCTCTTCCGCAGGATTCCATGTCGCTTTCTCAAAGAAAATCATTACGAGCGTAGAGCTAACGGGACCATTAAAATTCACGAAAGACATCGGAAACTTACATTACGATGTACCATTCATTCGCTTAAACGAAAAGCCCGGACTCGGCATTGAAATAAATGAAGATACACTACAAGAACTAACCGTCTTTCAAGATGTTGTACGCTAAAGGAGGACTATCATATGACGGTTCTATACGAAGGAACATTAAAACAAAATAACGAATCATTTCACGTTACATTACTATCACTAGAGCACATCGAACAAATTTTATCACTACAAAACATTGTAGTTGAAGCACTAGAAGATAAAAGTCGTTTACAACCACTCTCACAAGAAGAATTTCAATACATTCTAGAAGGAAACGGCATGATGATCGGTGCTTTTATCGAAAACGAACTCATCGCATTTCGCGCTCTACTCGTCCCTCCTATCGACGATGAACATTTAGGGTTTGATATTGGTTTGCCAGAAAGTGAACTACACCGCGTCATCTATCAAGAAATCTCAAACGTTCATCCGAACTGCCGAGGAAATGGTATGCAAAAAATATTAGCAAAGGTCATCATGGCCGAATTGCAAAAAGAAGACAGCAAATATGATTATGTATGCTGCACCGTTGCTCCTTTTAACATTCCGAGTTTGAAGGATAAGTTTGCGCAAGGGATGGAGATTGCTGCACTGAAAGAGAAGTATGGTGGTAGTCTGCGGTATGTTTTTGTGAAGGAATTGCGCGGAGATAAGGAAAACGATTGGACAGATGTTCAAAGTATTCTAATGAATGATGCTGTTGGACAGCAGGCGTTGCTTTCGGATGGATATCGTGGGTATGAGATGGAGAAAGTTGATGAAGATTTTGTTGTGAAGTTTGGACGATAATCTATATACTCGAAAAGAGGAGATGTCTGCTGTGACATCTCCTTTTACTTTCTCTTCATTGAACATATCGATTGCAACTCCAAATATATCGGCGGTTTTCGAAATATATCGGCGCAACTCCAAATATATCAGCGATTTTCGAAATATATCGGCGCAACTTCAAATATATCAGCGATTTTCGAAATATATCGACTTACCGACAAAGATTGACAATAATCGCAACCTATACAAAGCGCAACATTAAACCGTCATCTTCCAACTAGATAAAGCTAACCAGTTCTCCATTTCCTTATAGTCAGGCATTATCTTCCCGACAAGACGCCAAAAAGATCGATCATGATTTAAATGAACCATATGACACATTTCATGAACAACTACATAATCAATTACTCGCTGTGGTGCCATTGCTAACTTCCAATTGAATGTCAGCTGTAAATTCGAATCGCAAGTACCCCAAGTACGACTACTATCTGTAATACGAATAGAACGTGGTTTTGTTTTGAAATTACTTTGATGCGATTTAATACTCTTCTCTACTAAAGTTTTACACTGCTTATAATAAAATCGTTTTAAAGCTTGCTGTATTTTCTCATCCTTAAGCTCTTTCACATAAATATGTAACTTATCCCCTTCAAAAATCGCATTGTCTTGCTCAATGCTTACATCTTGGGAAATCTGTATCGGATACGTATTCCCTAAATACAAAAAGCCTTCTCCTTGATCGTAATCCTTTTCCTGTGGTCCATGCGCTCGCTCCTGCATTTCCTTACGTGTTGTCTTAATCCAATCCCACTTCTCCTCTAGCAACTGGACTAAGTATTCAACAGGTGTCCCTTTCGGAGCTTGCACTTCCACATTTCCATACGAATCCACAAAAAGACGCACGGACTTTTTCTTCTTATAAGTTATATGAAAATTAATTGTCTCACCTAAATATGTATGTACCATTTCATCACCTAGCGTATTATTTTACAAATAAAAAAGAGTAGGATACGAACGTCCTACTCTACCTATTATATCATTTACTGCTTTAACGAACTCATTATCCTCTATACTTTACAGCTAATCCTTTAATGAAATTCCTTGCGTATTTATCGCCGCACTCTTTGTAATTTTTATGGCCTTTTTTTCTTAATAGAGCGCCTAACTCTCCTTTTGTTACCGTAACGCCCACGCTATCTAATATATCAAGTACATCCTCACTCGTTAAAGATAGTGCGATTTTCATTTTCTTTAGAAGAAGGTTATTGGCACTCTCCTTGCTCTGTACAGGTGCAGGCTGCCCTGGTTTCGGATCTTGCTTCCCTCTTTTTAAGGTAATAAATCCATTTAAAAACGCCTCTAACATCATCATATCGCATGTTTTTACGTACTCATCTTCAGCTACCTCATCATTTTCAGCTTCATGCTGAGGCGCTCTCTTTATTTTTGTAAGCATATCAACTACGTCTTCTTTCGTTACTTCTACGCCACCTAGTTTAAAGATTTCTACCATATCTATATCTTTTATATCTAAAGCGTATCTTACTCTTTTTAATATATCGTTGTTGCTCATTGCCATTGGGTTTCCCTCCTGAAATGTTGATTATTTATTCAGCGGTTAAAGTTTATGCTATAACCTGCTTTAAATTATCATGTTTAATCTAACCTTTTAGTTATTGTCCGCTAAATTAATACTTTAACATTTTAAAGATATGTTTTATAGTCTTACCCGAACTTTTCTCTATCATTGTATCTACAGAGCTCTTACATGTTTTTTATATGCCTATAAAAAGATTTCTCTCTTAACATTAACTAAAAGAAAAAAACAGTGCTTTGATTTCTCAAATACACTGTTCTTTTCCAGCTCTGCACTTATTTTCAACTCACTCATGTCATGCACTACATATGAAATGATTTAACTGCTTAAAAGTTAAACCGTCTCACTATCCTGAGCCACACCAACACTATCCTCAAACTTATCCAACAAAGCACGCACTTCATCCGTCGACTTCGTGCTCATCAATTGATTTCTTAATTCAGCAGCTCCTGGGAAGCCCTTCACATAAATTTTGAAGAAGCGATGTAATCCTGTTATGGATCGTGGTAATACTTCTGCATATTGATCTTGAAGATCAAGTTGTAGTCTTAAAAGATCTAGATGTTCTTTGCTGCTATGCTCTCTTGGCTCTTTTTCAAAAGCAAATGGATTTTTGAAGATGCCTCGTCCGATCATTACGCCATCAATGCCGTATTTTTCAGCAAGTTCCAGCCCCATTTTACGATCAAGGATGTCTCCATTGATTGTTATTAACGTATTGGGTGCGATACGGTCACGTAATTTTTTAATTTCCGGAATTAGTTCCCAATGCGCATCTACTTGGCTCATTTCTTCTCTTGTACGTAAGTGAATAGAAAGGTTTGCAATATCTTGTTTGAAAATGTGCGTTAACCAATCTTCCCACTCGCTTAACTCTTTAAAGCCAAGTCTTGTTTTTACGCTGACAGGTAGTCCGCCCGCTTTTGCTGCTTGAATAAGTTCTGCTGCAACGTCTGGACGTAGAATAAGGCCACTACCTTTCCCTCTTGATGCTACATTCGGTACTGGGCAACCCATATTAATATCGATGCCTTTAAATCCTAGTTCTGCCATACCGATACTCATTTGACGGAAGTATTCGAGATTGTCTCCCCAAATATGTGCTACCATCGGTTGTTCGTCTTCTGTAAAAATTAAACGGCCACGTACACTTTTCATACCTTCTGGATGGCAATAGCTATCCGAGTTTGTAAACTCTGTGAAGAATACATCCGGACGACCAGCTTCACTTACTACGTGACGGAAAACAACGTCTGTCACATCTTCCATTGGTGCAAGTACGAAAAATGGTCGTGGTAATTCACGCCAAAAATTATCTATCATTTCAAATTCAAATCCTCTCACTATGAATACAATTTCAAAATCTAAATTTATAATTTGTGAAAATCAGCAATATTTATTTTAACTAAAATCGCTTATGAATGGTATTTTTGTAAACCAAAAAGCAGGTGGTATAGATTTTTTCTATATCAACTGCTTTCCTATTATACTAACTTAAGCCAAGCCACACACTCCACATGAGTCGTATGCGGGAACATATCAACAGGTTGTACTTCCTGTGTTTTATATCCGCCTTCTTCTAGTACTTTTAAATCACGTGCTAATGTTGCTGGGTTACATGATACGTATACGACGCGGTTTGGCTTCATGTCGATGATTGTGTTTAGTAATGCTTCGTCACAGCCTTTACGCGGTGGGTCTACGACCATTGTGTCAGCAATTACGCCTTCTTTGTACCATTTTGGAATGACTACTTCTGCTTCTCCTACGCCAAATTCAGCGTTTGTCATGTTGTTTAGTGCTGCATTTCGGTTTGCGTCTTCAATTGCTTCTGGGACGATTTCAACGCCGTATACTTTTTTCGCTTTTTGCGCTAGGAATAACGAGATTGATCCGATTCCGCAATAGGCATCAATTACTGTTTCGTTACCGTTTAATTTTGCGTATTCTAACGTTTTATCGTATAGCACTTTCGTTTGTTCTGGGTTTACTTGATAGAATGAACGTGCTGAAATCGCAAATTTAATGTCACCGATAAAGTCATAAATATATTCTGATCCGTACAGTACTGTCGTTTTATCTCCGAAGATTACATTCGTACGCTTCGTATTTACGTTTTGAACAATGGATTTTACTTCTGGGAATTTCGCTGCAATTTCTTCAATGATTGCGTTTTTGTTCGGCAATTCTGCTGTACGTGTAATGAAGACAAGCATAATTTCCCCTGTTACTTGTCCATAACGAGCCATTACGTGACGAAGTGTTCCTTTGTTACGCTCTTCGTTGTACGCAGTGATACCGTGCTTTTCACAAATACGTTTTACTTCTTGAATTAATGTATCGTTTTCTTCTGCCTGAATTAAGCATGATTCCATATTAATGATGTCATGCGTTCCTTGGCGATAGAAACCCGCTACAAGTCCGCCTTCACGTTCTCCGATGGGTACTTGTGCTTTATTGCGATATACCCACGGATTTTTCATGCCAAGTACAGGATGAACAGGAACATCACCTAGTCCTCCGATACGTTGCATAACGTCACGTACTTGTTTTTCTTTCGCTTGTAATTGTCCTTCATAAGTTAAGTGCTGAAGCTGACAACCGCCGCACTGATTATATACTGGGCATTCAGCATCTTTACGATATGGACTTTCTGTATGAAGCTTCATTAAACGACCAAATGCGAAGTTTTTCTTCACTTTAATAATTTTAATTTGCGCTTCTTCACCTGGTAATCCGTTTTTAACGAAAATAGGATAGCCCTTTACTTTCGCAACACCGGCACCATCATGTGTTAAATCTTCAAATACTACATCTATAAACTCGTTTTTCTCAACTGGTGGCGTCATTTTAATACTCATTTTCCGACCTCTCTTTTTCATAACACTGCGTTACATTTTATCATACTTATATGGTCTTTTTCTATTGGAAGAAAAAAAGCTATTGACGATACTTCTCTGTTAATGTTACGCTACTACTAATTTAATACGGACGATGTTACCTCATATATACTTGATAATATGGATCGAGAGTTTCTACCCGGCAACCTTAAATTGCTGGACTATGGGGAAAACTAATGAATATTAGCCTATGCGCAAAAAAGGACTCATATTGATTAGCTTTCTCTCATAGATGAAAGTGAATCCATATGGGTCTTTTTTTATTTTTATTTTTCTAAAAGGTCAGACATCTTACGTATGACATAAACCCTCATTCCTTTATTTTTAGTAATATAACGAGCGTTTTATGTACAAACTTTATACGAACTTCTGAAAGGGGCAACTACATGCAATATGTAATGAGCATTATCGGTATTATTGCCGTGTTAGGTTTATGTTTTGCTTTGTCAAACAACAAAAGTAAAATCAACTTCCGTGCAATTGCAATTATGATTGGTTTCCAAATTTTAATCGGTTGGTTTATGTTTGCTACAAAGATTGGTCAACAAATCATTATTTTCATTAGTAAAGTTTTCAACAAACTAATTAAACTTGGTACGACAGGTGTCGATTTTCTCTTTAATGGAATTCAAAGAGATTTTGTCTTTTTCTTAAACGTATTATTAATTATCGTATTTTTCTCAGCACTACTTTCAATCTTTAGTTATTTAGGTGTTTTACCATTCATCGTTCGCGTTGTCGGCGGTGCAATTTCAAAAATCACTGGTTTACCACGCGTTGAGTCATTCCACGCAGTAAACTCTGTATTCTTCGGTTCAAGTGAAGCGTTAATCGTTATTAAAAACGATTTACAGCATTTCAATAAAAACCGTATGTTTATCATTTGTTGTTCTGCGATGAGCTCCGTTTCTGCTTCTGTTACAGCATCATACGTAATGATGTTAGATGCAAAATACGTACTAGCAGCTCTTCCGCTAAATTTATTCTCAAGCTTAATCGTTTGTTCGTTATTAACACCAGTTGATACGAAGAAAGAAGATGAAGTGATTCAAAAATTTGATAGAACGCTATTCGGGGACAGCTTTATCGGTGCAATGATTAACGGTGCGCTTGATGGTTTAAAAGTAGCTGGTATCGTTGCCGCATTAATGATCGCCTTTATCGGTGTGATGGAAGTTGTAAACTACGTAATTAGTGCAGCTTCAGGCGCAATGGGACATGCCATTACTTTACAACAAATCTTCGGTTACGTACTTTCTCCATTCGCATTCTTAATGGGTATTCCAACTCAAGATATTATCCCAGCTGGTGGTATTATGGGTACGAAGATTGTTTTAAATGAGTTTGTAGCAATCCTTGATTTAAAAGACACAGCTACAACATTAGCTCCACGTACAGTTGGAATCGTTACAGTATTCTTAATTAGCTTCGCAAGTATTAGCCAAATTGGTGCAATCGTTGGTACAATCCGTGCCCTTTCTGAAAAACAAGGAAGCGTTGTTTCTAAATTTGGTTGGAAAATGCTATTTGCATCAACACTTGCTTCTATTTTATCTGCGACAATCGCTGGATTGTTTATTTAATAAAAAATCACCTTTGCTTAGACAGCAAGGTGATTTTTTTATTGTCATCATTTAAGAAACTGAAGAAAACTCTAATGCCTCTTCCTTATTAATAATTTCCCCCTTATATTTACCTTTCACCGAAATATCAATAATTGATTTATTTTCTGCTTCCATTTTCCCTAAAGAAAATATATATATTAAATCATCTTTTTTTAACATCCATTGTTTTCCGTGCCAAGGTCCAGTTAACTTCTGTTCTGGTGACGCCAGTATTTCTCCAAAATATTCATATTCGCCTAGAGATGTTTTTACTATATTCTTCTTCGTATCAATAACTACATATTTAAGGAGCTTTATGCTTTCACTTGAAAAAATCTCTACTTCATGATCATTTTTTTTCTTAAATTTCAGCTTTCCATCTTTTGTATTAACCAATTTACTTTGATCAATTGCATTTAGTACAAACTCATACTCTTCTTTTGTAACACCGAAATTAGGGTGATATGGAAAACTTTTTTTCTCTGCATGTTCTTCTACATATTTTAAATACCATTCCATATTACTTGCTAGATGTTCTCTCATTCTTTGACCAATACTCCCTACCTTTTTAAGAGTATCTGGTTCCATCTCAAGTGTCATAATATCCGCCGTCACTTCCGCATTCATAAAATGCGATGGAATATACTCTTCCACACTATTTGCTTTACTCACTTCACTTTGACAACCAACTATAAATAGCGATATGAAAAAGATATATATTATTTTTTTATATTTCATTTCTATTCTCCACTCCATACATTATTCTTACTTAGTTTTATAGCGGTTTTTATTATAGTATAAAATCTTTATATTTTAATAAAATACATATCCTTATGCAAAATTGCATATTAATAAGTCTTCTTCTTACTTTAAAATTAGCTTAAATTACTTTCCAAATTATACAAATAACAAGTATTAAATGTTATAATTTGTAAAAAACATTGGAGGACCTTATGAAAATTCACGCCCTTTTCGATTTCTTACATTTACTAGTCTTAACCCTGAAAAGCTATTATGTATGGGGAATGCCTATCTATGTCTTCATTATTCCTCTTATCTTTGTAGTCGGTTATATTATTATTAATTCTAATAAGAAACAAAAAAACACATCTATTCAAAGTCACTAATCTATTACATTAATAACCTCCTAAAAATCATATTCCCCTCATTTTCTTCAAATGATATGATGAACAAGGGTATATCCCCACCACTCTTATAGCGGTGGGGATTTTAATGTAAATATGCAACATACTACACAATAGAAGGTGATTTTTATGAGAAAATACGCAGCAATTGCTTTATGTACGTCTGCCATTCTAGCAGGCTGTAATACTAACAATGTAAGTCCAGAACCTAAAAAAGAGAAAACGGCTCAAGGGATTAAGAAACAAGCAGAGACTGTGCAAGAACAAGGTAAAATCTCATATAATGCAATTACACATGAATCTACAAACACAAGTATTCATATTACAGACATAAAAGATTCTTTAAATGAAGTACAATATAAAATTTGGCGCACAGCTGATGGAAAGGAACGTGCTAAATCTTTTTCTTCTAAAGAAAAGGAGAAACAATTTGCAATTTCTTTTGATATAAAAGAATTTGAAGGAAAACGCGGTGAGTTTCAAATTGAAGCAACAGGAATGAAAGAAGATGGGAAAACAATCCCGCTTACGAAATCTACTATTACTTTCGAACAAAAGGTTCCTGTTCTTATGTATCACGCAATCGATGATTATCATGGTCAAGGTATTAAAGACTTATTCGTATCACCAGCTAACTTTGAAGCACAAATAAAATATTTAAAGGATAATGGTTATACGCTTTTAACGTTTGAACGCTGGGGCGATATAAATAAAGTAAATAAGCCGATTTTTGTTACATTTGATGACGGTATGAAAAATAATATGAATGCATTTCGCATTTTACAAAAGCTAAAAGATGATACTTTTAAACCGGCAGCAACAGAATATATGATTGTTGATAACGTTGATGTAGAAGGAGCATTGTCTACTTCTGAAATAAAAGAAATGGTTGATTCCGGCATTTTCTCGGTGCAATCTCATACTGCAACACATGCAGATTTACCGAAAATTACAAACTATGAGGAAGAGTTAAAAGGTTCAAAAGAAAAGCTAGAAAAAATAACAGGTAAGCCTGTTATCGCGATTGCTTATCCATTCGGTCATGTAGATGATAAGGTTGTTGCAGAAACGAAGAAGTATTATCAATTTGCGACGACGACAAAGCCTGGGCAATTCATTACGAAGGGTGAACCTGATGAATTGTTAAAGATGAAGCGCGTTCGTATACACCATACAACGACTGTAGAGCAGTTTGCTTCTTCAATTAAGTAAATATAAGGGCTCAATACATTTTGAGCTCTCTTTTTACTTTATATTTATATATATTTTTAGAATTTTCTTGTATTATATATAGTAAGAAATCTTTCAAATTAAAGGAGATTATACATATGTCATTTGAACAAACGTTAGAGAAATATGCTGCTCTTGCAGTTAATGTTGGTGTTAATATTCAACCTGGACAAACTTTATCAATTAGTGCACCTCTTGAAGCTGTACAATTTGTACGCCTCGTTACAGAAAAAGCATATAATTCTGGTGCAAAACACGTATATGTAGATTGGAATGATGAGACGTTAACACGCTTAAAATTCGATCTAGCTCCTGAAGAAGCTTTCGCTGAATTTCCATCTTGGAAAGCACATGCTCGTGAAGAATTAGCAAAAGAAGGCGCTGCATTTATGTCTATCTATGCAGAAAACCCTGATTTATTAAAAGGTGTAGAACCATCGCGTATCGCAACAGCTCATAAAGTAGCTGGAGAAGCAATGAAAGTATACCGTGATTACGTACAAGCAGATAAAGTAAGTTGGTGTGTCATTTCTGTTCCTACGAAAGAATGGGCTGCGAAAGTATTCCCTGACGTAGCGCCAGAAGAACAAGAAGCAAAGTTATGGGATGCTATTTTCAAAGCTACTCGTGCTGATTTAGAAAATCCTGTAGAAGCATGGAAAGAACATGATGAAACATTACATACAAAAGTGGATTACTTAAACGAAAAGCATTATAAACCTCTTCACTATACAGGTCCTGGAACAGATTTAACAATCGAACTTCCAGAAAAACATGTATGGGCTGGTGCTGGTAGCTTAAATGAAAAGAACGTACCATTTATGGCTAATATTCCAACTGAAGAAGTATTTACAATGCCACTTAAAACAGGTGTAAACGGCCAAGTTTCTAGTACAAAACCGTTAGTATTTGCAGGTAATATTATCGATAATTTCACGTTAACATTTGAAAACGGACGTATCGTAGACTATAAAGCTGAAGCTGGTGAAGAAGCTTTAAAACATTTAGTAGAAACAGATGAAGGTTCTCACTTCTTAGGGGAAGTAGCTTTAGTACCTCATGACTCACCAATTTCAAACACAAATGTTTTATTCTACAATACACTATTTGACGAAAATGCATCTTGCCACCTTGCGATTGGAAATGCTTACGCATTTAACTTAGTTGGCGGAAAAACAATGTCTAAAGAAGAACTTGCTGAAAACGGCGCAAACGCTAGTATCACACACAACGACTTCATGATTGGATCAGCTGAGCTTGATATTGACGGTATTACTGCTGATGGCAGACATGAGCCTATCTTCCGTAAAGGTAACTGGGCGTTTTAAATTTATTACCATAAAGAAACACATTGGATAATCCAATGTGTTTCTTTATTTATTTGGTTTCAATTCAAATTTTATTATTCTATTTTCACGTGTAAACTCTGGTCTATACGTAGCGATATACGTATTTTCTTTCGCTACGTCAAATAGCATGATATCTTGAATTTTTTCTTCTGGTGCTAACTTTTTACTAATAAAGCTATCAGGGTTATTATATTCTTTAAATCTTGTACCTTTCTTATCGGTAATCTCAAATTCATAAAATGCAAAAGGTATTTCCTTTTTACTATTATTTTCCACTTTGAAAATAATCCCCAAAATCTCCTCTTTCTTTTTATCCTCATCATAATCCGGATATCCTAATTTAACTGAATCGATAGTTACTTGCAAACCATCTACTTCTACTGTCTCCCCTATTTTATACACTTTATCTTGAACATCTTCTTGTTTACTTTCATTACTATCTTTAGTCTCAGTGCAAGCACTTAAACTAAAAGCTATGCCAAAAATCAAAAAAATTTGACTCACCTTTTTTAACATACTCTTTCCCCCACATAAGACAATATTTCATATGTATCATAACAAAATGCTTTACGCTTTCTTGTCATATTTTGTCGTATTAATTGCTAACTGCACAAATAGAAAAAAGCTATCTTCTACAAAAGATAGCTTTCATGATGCCGATGAAACCTTAAGCCCAATGACACCCAAAACAATAAAAAGAATACAAAATGCTTGGAATAAACTAATATGCTCTTTAAAAAAGTAAACACTAATGATTGTAATAAGTAATGTTCCAACGCCAGACCAAATAGCATAAGCAATGCTTAAATGAATCTTTTTAACGACGATAGCAAATACGCTAAAACAAATACCATAGAATACGAAAATCAGTACACTCGGAACGAGCTTTGTTAAACCATTTGATAGTTTCATCGCAATTGTTCCAGCTACTTCAAAAATAATTGTAACAAGTAATAATAGCCAATATACCATACTAAAATCTCCTTCTCTGTTACCTTATAGAGATTCTAGTATACTACTTATAGTCCCAATGAAATATATTTAATTTCTAAATATTCCTCGATGCCGAAATGGCCTCCTTCACGACCGATACCACTTTCTTTAAAGCCACCGAATGGTGCTTGTGCAACTGATGGAAGACCGTCGTTTAGACCGATAATACCGTACTCTAACGCTTCACTAATTTGGAATGCTTGGCTAATGTCTTTCGTGAAAATATACGCAGCTAAACCGTATGGTGTATTATTTGCACGTTCGATTACTTCATCAACTGTTTTAAATTTCGCAACTGGTGCCACTGGCCCAAATGTTTCTTCATTCATACAAAGCATCGTATCATTTGCCAATCCAATTACAGTCGGTTGAATGAAATGTCCCTCTAACTCTGCGACCTTTTGACCACCATATAAAACTGTTCCACCTTTTTGAATAGCATCTTCAATATGTTCTTGTACTTTTGAAACTGCATTCTCATCAATAAGTGGTCCGACAGTCGTTCCGTCACTGAAACCGTCTCCTACTTTCAACTGCCCTACTGCCTTTTGGAACTTCTCTACAAATACTTCGTATACTTCTTCTTGAACGAATACTCGGTTTGTACATATACACGTTTGTCCTGCGTTACGGAATTTCGAACCAATCACCACTTCTACTGCTTTATCTAAATCTGCATCATTCATTACGATAAACGGAGCGTGACCACCTAACTCAAGTGAAACTTTTTTCATCGTTTGCGCCGCACTAGCCATTAACTCTTTCCCAATTTCCGTTGACCCTGTAAAGGACACTTTTCGAACGCGACTATCTTCCATCCATGTATCAGCAATTGCTTTTGCACTACCTGTTACGATATTGATTACGCCCTTTGGAATATCTGCTTCATGAGCTAATTCAGCTAATTTCAATGCAGTTAATGGCGTTTGACTCGCCGGTTTCACAACGGCTGTACAGCCTGCTGCAAGCGCTGGGGCTACCTTTCTCGTAATCATCGCTGCCGGGAAGTTCCAAGGTGTAATAGCTGCCATAACGCCAACTGGTTGCTTCATAACTAAAATGCGCTTATTCGGATGAGAAGCAGGAATCATTTCACCATACACACGTTTCCCTTCTTCTGCATACCATTCAACAAAACTATTTGCATAATTTACTTCACCAAGCGCTTCTGCAAACGGCTTTCCTTGTTCCTTTGTCATAATCGCTGCGATCTCTTCTTTGTTTTTATCAATAAGCATGAACCACTTTTTTAACTTCGTTGCACGATCTGCTGCCGTTAACTTAGACCACGTTTTAAAAGCTTCATGTGCAGCATCAACAGCTTGCTTTGCCTCTGTTACTCCGCCTTTTGGTACAGTTGCAAATATTTCCTTCGTCGCAGGATTATTTACTTCAATTTGTTCTTGTAGTGTAATCCACTCACCATTTATATACATCGCCTTTTTATCTATACTTACGAAAGTCGCCTTTTTATCCAATGTTTTCTTCCTCCTCTATGAACTTCTTAATTTTCCTAGTAGCAGCAGATTGACTAATTTGCAAAAACTCAGCCACTTTATAACTTGATCCATACGTTTTATACGCTTTAAGAATAATATTTCTCTCTACCTCTTCCAGCATTTTATAAAGGCTTTGCCCCGATTGTTCAACTGCAGCCTCTTGCATAGAGAGTGGCAAATCCTCTACCGTTACAACATCATCGACAGTAATAACAATTCTCTCAATTACATTCTCTATTTCTCTATTGTTTCCTTCCCACGGATATCCAACAAACATTTGTAACGTACTCGGCGCTAGTTTCACATCACGTCCGTACTTTTTATTAAAGTGCTGCAAGTAATGATAAATAAGCGGCAAAATATCTTCTGTTCTTTCCCTAAGCGGGGGAATTGCAATTGGAATAACATTCAGACGATAGTATAAATCTTTCCGAAATGTTCCTTGTTTCACCATCATACTTAAATCTCTATTTGTTGCCGCCACAATTCGAACATCCACTTTTTTTAATTCTCTTCCGCCTATAGGACGAAATGTTTTTTCTTGCAATACTTGCAAAAGCTTCGCTTGAATTTCCAGCGGCATTTCACCGATTTCATCTAAAAAAAGAGTTCCTTTATGCGCGGATTCTAATAGTCCCTTTTTCCCTTCACGATTCGCACCTGTAAAAGATCCACCTGAATATCCAAAAAGCTCCGATTCAATTAAATTAGTTGGCAATGCCGCACAATTAATTTCATAGAAACTTTCATTCTTACGGTGACTCACTTCATGTAAATGGCGTACTAATCGACTTTTCCCAACTCCAGTCTCGCCTAAAACGAGAACAGTACTATCCACTACAGATACTTTTTTGATTGTATCGACTATTTTTTGCATAGCTAGACTTTTAAAAATAAGTCCTTCATGCTCATATGTTTCTCTTAATTCTTTTTTATATGTTTTTAGCTGATTATCCATTTCCTCTACCTTTTGACGTAATTGATAGAGTTCAGTAAGGTCCCGAGAATAACTAATCACTCTTCTTAAATTTCCCTCATCATCAAAAACAGGCCTTGTACGAACGTGTAAATACTCTCCTGATTTTGTAGTTTGAACGAGTTCAATTGGCCTCTTTTTTTCAATCACTTCTAATGTCGCTGATGGATAAAAGATTCCATCCTTTTGTAGTTCTTTTACATGCTTACCAACTAACTCTTCGGCAGCTAGTTGGTAGTGCCTTTCACATGTACTATTTACACGCACAACGATCCCCTGCTCATCTGTAACAAAAATTTCGTCAAACGCATATTCAAATACATCTTTTAAATCCATTAACACTCGTTCCTTTTCTGCAACCATCCTAGCCACCCCTAACTTCAAATCCATCGATCCACTTCACTACCTTTATTATAAAGTGAATTTTCTGCATTTAATATAGAGTCAGCTAGAATGTTTGCTATTTATACTTCAGTTTTTAAACGCGAGCGATGTTTGTTTGCTCATAACAAGCTTGCAATGATTCTTCAATTATTGTTAAACCTTCTTCAAGTTGCTCATCTGTAATAACTAAAGGCATTAACACACGGATAACATTTCCATATGTTCCTGCTGATAATAACAGTAACCCACGCTTATTTGCTTCTGCACATAGATTAGCCGTTAACGTTTTGTCAGGTGCTTTCGTCTTACGATCTTGAACGACCTCAAATGCACACATTGCACCTAACCCACGCACATCGCCGATGCAATGATATTTATTTTTCATCTCCTTGAATCGGTTCATTACGACTTTTCCTAATTCTATCGCTCTATCATTTAATTTCTCATTTTCTATTACATCGAGAACAGCTAATGCAGCCGCACATCCTAATGGACTTCCTGCATACGTTCCACCAAGTTCACCTGGTGCAGACTCATTCATAATTTCTTTACGTCCAATGACACCACTTATCGGTACACCAGCACCTAATGATTTAGACACTGTAATTAAATCTGGAACGACATCATAGTGATCAATTGCAAAATATTTTCCTGTACGACTAAAGCCTGTTTGTATTTCATCCGCTACAAATAAGATGCCGTTCTCTGAACAAATGCGGCGTACTTCTTGAACAAATTTCTTACTTGGGACGATAAACCCACCTTCCCCTTGAACAGGTTCCATTACAACAGCTGCGATTGTTTCTGGTGCTACTTCCGATATGAAGAAGTTCTTAAACTCTTCAATAATAAAATCATCATACTGCTCTTCCGTTAATCCCTCTGGGCGACGGTATTCGTATGGAAATGGCGCTTTATATACTTCTGGAGCAAATGGACCAAACCCAAATTTATATGGCTTCACTTTACTTGTCATCGTCATTGTCATTAATGTACGCCCGTGGAAACCTTTAGAAAATGCGATAATACCAGGTCTCTTCGTATATTTACGAGCGATCTTCACCGCGTTCTCAACTGCTTCTGCACCACTATTTAAAAAGAGGACTTGCTTATCGAAACTTCCCGGTGCCAATGCCGCAAGCTTTTCCGCTAATTCAATATATGGCTCATACATCATGACATTAAATCCAGTATGAATGTATTGATCGACTTGTTTATGGAGCGCTTCTTTAACCGTTGGATGACAATGCCCTACGTTAATTGTCCCAATTGCTCCTGCAAAATCAATGTACTGATTACCATCAACATCTGTTACAAGAGCACCATTTGCAGATTGTACAAACGTTGGGATGCCGTTACTTACTCCTTTTGGTACTATATTTTGACGGCGTTCTAATAAAGATGCCGCTTTCGGTCCTGGAATTTGTTCATTTACTTTAGCAAATTTTTTTGTGTTCATTGCGTACCCCATCCTTTTCTTTACATTGTTTTCTCTTTTTATTGCAAAATGTATGCCAACTTTCTTTTCTAGCATTTATCCTATATTCTTTGTATCCAGGCATAAAAAATAAGTCTATAAAGACTCATTAAGAGTCTTTATAGACTTATTTTCCTTACACATTAGACTTTTCTTTCTCCCAGAAAAACTCACCCGATTGAGAAATAAACTCTTCAACAGAATCTAACACTAAATCTGCAAGTGGTTCTAATGTTGGACGGTCTCCCGTACCAGATAGCACCCCAATTGCATAGCAATCGCCATTTTTGGCTAAATGTAAATCAGTTGGCGTATCTCCAACAACCGCAACCTCACATGATGCTAAATTAAATTTCTCACAAAACACTTCTATAATCTTTTTATCTGGTTTTTGCGCAGGGAATGTATCCGAGGCTATAATATAATCAAAAAAGTTCTCCAACTTATATTGTTTTAAAAATAATTCTGTTGGTGCAAAATCATCCGCCGTGACAACCCCTAATATAAATCCTTTATCTTTTAATGCCTGTAACACTTTCGGTAAATCTGCTGTCATTTTCATATGCGAACGATGCTCATACATAAGGGAAAATAACTTCTCACTTACCCAATGATGCATCTCTTCTTCTCTAGCAGACTCAATATAATTACAAAGCCCCTTCGCTACATCAAGGCTTGTTCCAGCAGCTATTGCACTCCTCGGATTAACAAATGCTCCCTCTACACCGATCTCTTCTAATAAGGTCTGCCCTATTGTACTTGGTAAATGATATAAACTTATACGTTCAGCTACAAGTTCTTCAGCTACTTTTATCCATATTGAATGAAAATCCATTAATGTCCCATCTTTATCAAATAATATCGCCTTTACCTTCTCCATAGCACCCTACCTCTCATTTCTTATCTCTTCCAGTGTATCAATAAAGTATGGATGTAAAATAAAAGAATTGTAAAAATACCATAAAAATCAAACTAACTCCCAATTTACAATTCATTTTAACAAAGTAAAAAGGATGCCTTTACAGGGCATCCTCTTGATGTTCAGGAACAAATAGTTCTAAACAATGATATATATTTTCGAATTCCATCGGTGCATCTCCACCATACTCACCATCTAAATTAATCATTAGTTTATCTGGTGAATGTACTTTAATTCGGTTCGCTTGTGTATATAACACTTTTGGATTATTAATATGTTCACCACGTTGTGCTTGTGTTGCTGCTTTAATTAAATCAGCGATAGAACCTTTTTTCAGTACTAATAGGTCAAATAACCCATCGTTAATAGATGCATACGGTGCTACCTTTTCAAATCCACCTACTGAACGAGTATTCGTAATTAAAAACATCGTAATTTCTTCTTGTAGTAACTTTCCATCATACTCAATTTCAACATATGTCGGATGCAATGATGGTAACATCTCGATACCTTTTAGGTAATAAGCAAGTTGTCCTAATACTGTCTTTAACTTACTCGGTACTTCGTATGTTAATTCTGTAATACGACCGCCACCAGCGATGTTAATAAAATATGTATCGTTCGCTCTACCAAGGTCTAATGGCACTGTTTTTCCTTCGCAAATAATATCTGCTGCCTCTTCAATAGAACGAGGTACACCAATTGCACGTGCAAAGTCATTTGTCGTTCCAACTGGAATAATTCCAAATTTCGGACGGAATTCATGCCCAACTAAACCGTTTACTACTTCATTTAATGTACCGTCGCCACCAGCCGCAATAACAACATCAAACTTACGATCCGCAGCTTGTCTCGCCGCCACAGTAGCGTCTCCAGGACCCGTTGTCGCATGACAAGATGTCTCATAGCCAGATTGTTCTAATTTTTGTAATACTTCTGGTAAGCTCTTCTTAAATAGCTCACGCCCAGAAGTAGGATTATAAATAATTCTTGCTCGCTTCATCATTTATTAGCACAGGAAATTTCTTTATATATCGAAAAAGAACATACTGAACTTCTATTCAGTATTCCCATGCCTACCTCCTCTCATCTTGCTATCCTTCTTTTATCCCGCTCAAACAGGCAGTAAGAACCCGATTCGTGTAGTCCATCAAAAGTAAATATTCATTTCAATGGTTTTTTATTTGACTCCAAAATTTATCCCGCTATTTGCGGGCAGTAAATGCCCGATTGGTGAGGGCTAATAATCAATGGTGGATGAACCTCCTACTGATTAAAGTTTCACTTTATTTCTATCCATTCTTCCATAAAAATTTACATATAACGAATAATAACTATCTATTATTTCATGAGATGAAAAAAACCTCTATGTTTAGATTTATCATTATTCCCACCTTTTTGCAACTATCATACCATAGTTGCTATACAAACATTTTTCCACTTTTGACAGTTAATCAAACGTTTGTTTAAACGATTTTGTCTCATTTAAACAAACGTTTGATTAACCTAGAAAAACACCCATGTACGGGTGTTTTTCTGCTTAATCTTTAAAAGTCACTACTATTATCGCTTATTAATCTCTTCAAGTAAGATTTTGTTAACAAGCGGTGGATTTGCTTGTCCTTTTGTAGCTTTCATAATTTGACCAACTAAGAAGCCAATTGCACGGTCTTTACCGTTTTTAAAGTCTTCGATAGATTGCTCATTATTATCAAGAATTTCTGTTACAACTTTACGAAGTGTACCCTCGTCAGAAATTTGAACAAGACCTTTCGCTTTAACGATTTCTTCTGGGTCTCCACCTTTTTCAATTAATTCATTAAATACTTTCTTCGCGATTTTAGAAGAAATTGTACCTTTTTCAATTAATTGAACCATTTTAGATAAACCAGCAGGCGTTAATGCAACGTCTTTTAATTCTTTTTGTTGTTTGTTTAAGTATGCAAGTACTTCACCCATTAACCAGTTCGATGTTAATTTCGCATCAGCACCGTCTGCAACAGTTGCTTCAAAGAAATCAGACATTTCTTTCGTTAATGTTAACACGTGTGCATCATAAGCTGGTAAGCCTAGTTCTGCAACGTAGCGAGCTTTACGTGCATCTGGAAGTTCTGGAATAGAAGCTCGAACTGCTTCTTTCCACTCATCATCGATGTAAAGTTCAACTAAGTCTGGCTCCGGGAAGTAACGGTAATCGTCAGATCCTTCTTTCACACGCATTAAGATTGTTTTCTTCGTTGCTTCATCATAACGACGTGTTTCTTGTTGGATGATGCCACCAGATAACAGTTCTTTTTCTTGGCGCACTTGCTCATGCTCAAGACCTTTTTGTACGTAAGTGAATGAGTTTAAGTTTTTCAGTTCCGCTTTTGTACCGAACTTCTCTTGTCCAACTGGACGAAGAGAAATGTTCGCATCACAACGTAAGGAACCTTCTTCCATCTTACAATCAGATACACCAGTGTATTGAATGATTGATTTTAACTTCTCTAAGTATGCATATGCTTCTTCTGGCGTACGCATATCTGGCTCAGATACGATCTCGATTAAAGGCATACCTTGACGGTTGTAGTCTACTAATGAACCATCAGCTGTATGCGTTGATTTACCAGCATCTTCTTCTAAATGAAGACGTGTAATACCGATACGTTTCTTTTTACCGTCTACTTCGATTTCAATCCAACCATTTTCACCAATTGGCTTATCAAATTGAGAGATTTGGTAAGCTTTCGGGTTATCTGGATAGAAATAGTTTTTACGGTCAAACTTCGTTTCCGTTGCGATTTCACAGTTTAATGCCATTGCAGCTTTCATTGCAAAGTTAACTGCTTCTTTATTTAAAGTAGGAAGTACCCCTGGGTATCCTAAGTCAATTACACTTGTTTGTGTATTTGGCTCCGCTCCGAATTCTGTTGGACTCGCAGAGAAAATTTTCGAATTTGTTTTTAACTCAACGTGAACCTCTAAACCAATAATTGTTTCTAAATTCATCTATGCTCGCCTCCTTACAGACTTGCTTTTTTTGTATGATAGTCTGTTGCTTGCTCAAACGCATGTGCAACGCGGTAAATTGTCGCTTCATCGAAGTGTTTACCAATGATTTGTAGACCAAGTGGCATGTTGTTAGCACCGAATCCACATGGAACAGAAATCGCTGGAACACCCGCTAAGTTTACTGGGATTGTTAAAATGTCATTTGCATACATTGTCATTGGATCATCAACTTTTTCGCCCACTTTAAATGCCGGAGTTGGCGTTGTTGGTCCAATAATAATATCATAATAGTTAGCAAATACATTTTCAAAGTCGTTTTTAATTAATGTACGTACTTGTTGTGCTTTCTTGTAATATGCATCATAGTAACCAGAGCTAAGTGCAAAAGTACCAAGCATAATACGACGTTTAACTTCATCACCGAAACCTTCACTACGTGTGTTTTTGTAAAGATCTAATAAGTTATTTACATTATCAGAACGAACACCGTAACGCACGCCATCAAAGCGTGAAAGGTTCGCAGATGCTTCAGAAGAAGATAGTAAGTAATACGTTGCTAGAGCGTATTTAGAGTGTGGAAGAGATACTTCCTCCCAAGTTGCGCCCATACCTTCTAATACTTTTAAAGCAGCTAGTACTGACTCACGAGCTTCTTCGCCAACACCTTCGCCTAAGTATTCTTTCGGTACAGCAATGCGTAAACCTTTAACATCGCCTGTTAAACCAGCTAAATAGTTTCCAACTTCAACGTTTGCAGAAGTTGCATCCATGCGGTCAATACCTGAAATAGCTTGTAATAAGTATGCATTGTCTTCGACTGTACGTGTAATCGGTCCGATTTGGTCAAGTGAAGATGCGAATGCTACTAATCCGTAACGAGATACGCGTCCGTAAGTTGGTTTTAAACCTACAACACCGCAATATGCAGCTGGCTGACGGATAGAACCACCCGTATCAGAACCTAGAGAGAATAGTACTTCTCCTGCTGCTACAGCTGCTGCAGAACCACCACTAGATCCGCCCGGAACGTAATCTAAGTTCCATGGGTTTTTCGTAGCGTAGAATCCTGAGTTTTCATTTGAAGAACCCATTGCAAACTCGTCCATGTTTAATTTACCGATTGTAATCGTGTCAGCAGCTTTTAGCTTTTGCACAACTGTCGCATCATAAATTGGATCGAAGTTTGCTAGCATTTTGCTCGCACAAGTTGTACGAAGGCCGTTAGTTACAATGTTATCTTTTACACCAATTGGCATACCGAATAATAAACCATTATCTTCAGCGCCGATTTTTGCATCTAATTCTTTCGCTTTTGCGCGTGCATTTTCTTCATCTAATGTAAGAAAAGCTTTTACGTTATCTTCAACATCCGCAATACGTTTGTAAGATTCTTCTACTAAATCCGTAACGGAAATTTCTTTGTTGTTTAACTTCTTATGTAACTCTGATACTGAATGATCAAATAATGACATCGAAATTCCCCTCCTCTATTCTAATACTGCTGGAACACGGATTTGATTATCTTTGTGATCCGGTGCATTTTTTAATACTTCTTCAACTGGTAAACCTTTTTCTGGTACATCTTCACGCATAACATTTTTCATAGTTAATACATGAGTTGTTGGTTTTACATCTGTTGTATCTAATTCATTTAACTGTTCTGCAAATGTAACAATTGCATCTAGTTGTTTTTGAAATTTTTCTGCTTCTTGATCAGTAATTGCAAGACGTGCTAAATGTGCTACGTGCTTTACATTCTCAACGGAAATTCTTGACACGGCTAGGCCACCTCCATAATATATCGTTCAATCTACAATACTATTGATGATACCAAATTTTCAGTACTTCAAGCAAGTCAACACAGAGTACTTACGCCATTTTTACATAAAAAAAGAAAGGCAAATGCCTTTCTTTACAATTTACTCTTTATCTAACGTTTTATTTTTCGGAAATCTCTCGTTATCTTCTTCATTATCACGAATTGTTTTTTGTAATACAAAACAAGACATCGTTAAAAATAATGTTCCAATTAAATAGTATCCTTTTACACTAAGCGTTTCATCTAACGTATAAATCCCAATTAGCATACCTGAAAGCGCACAAACAAATGAAGTCCATGCTAAAAACGTGAACGCTTGCGTATTACGTCTTCTCATCGTTCTCCCCCTCGTTAGCTGTATACCCATTATAGATAAGTATATTTACCATGATGGATTTTTATGTAAATTCTAGTTTTATATTTATAAATCTACCATAAAAGAATACTATTTTAAAGAAAGTTTTCTGCCTAATCTGAAAAAACAATTAAAATCATTGACAATTATTTCTATTCTACATAAAATAAAAATAAATATTACGAACCTCGAAATATACGGGAGTGGAATTAATTGTTGCAATATGAACATTTTTTAGACTTACTGCTAGATAACGCCAAGAAACTTTTCTATCCTGAAGAATGGGTAAGCCTAGATTTAACACTTTCTAAAACAGAAGTATTTTGTTTACTTTGGATGGAACGAAATACAGATATTACAATGACGAAAATTGCTGATCTTCTTGATATACCGATGAGTACAACAACGGGCGTTGTAAATCGCCTTGTAAAAAAGGGATATATTGAACGCTACCGTGATGAAAATGACCGACGTATTGTATTAATTCGGTTAACAGAAAACGGCGTAATGCTCGTTCAAGAAGTAAAACAAAATGCGGCCCATTACTTTAGCTTAGTAACAGAAGCATTATCAGAAGAAGAAAAAGCATTCTTACTACAAATCTTCCAAAAAATCATGAATCACATCGCTACGTCACAGCGAAAAACAGAAGAAAAGATTTCTACACCTAAAATGAAAAACATTCCGATTGAATAAAACCCTATCTGGGTTTTTATTCAATCATTTACTTCGACACTCGTAATATTCGACATTCGAAACAAAGGGGGTATGAATGATGAGAATTATCTTGTATACAGGTAAAGGCGGCGTAGGAAAAACTAGCATTTCAGCAGCAACAGCAATTCAAAGTGCGAAACAAGGATTAAAAACATTAGTAATGAGCACAGATCCTGCTCATAGTTTAGGAGATTCATTTGGTATAAGGCTATCTTCTGAACCACTAGAAATTCGTGAAAATTTGTGGGCACAAGAAATTAATACGATTTATGAAATGGAAAAAGGCTGGGGAAAATTACAGAAATATATTACACTACTCTTCACTTCCAAAGCAGCTGATGATATTACAACAGAAGAGTTAACGATGTTTCCTGGTATGGAAGATTTAATTAGCCTACTTCGCGTACTCGATTATTATAAACAAAATACATATGATGTTATTATCATTGATTGTGCTCCAACAGGAGAAACATTAGCAATGCTAAGCTTTCCAGACATGCTCGGCTGGTGGATGGAAAAATTATTTCCTATTAAAAGAAAAGTTTTAAAAGTCGTTCGTCCTGTAGCTCAACCACTCCTTGGTGTCCCTCTTCCAACCGACGATATTATGGACGAATTAACAAGTACACTTGAACAGCTCGGAGAAATGAGAGATATTTTATCAAATCGAGAAGTAACAAGTATCCGCATCGTTGTAAATCCTGAAAAAATGGTCATTAAAGAAGCCCAGCGCAGCTTTACTTATTTGAATTTATACGATTATAACGTAGATGCCATTATGATTAACCGCGTCATCCCTAACACTGTCACCGATCCTTATTTTCAGGCATGGAAAGATACACAGAAGAAATATAAAACATTAATTAAAGATAGTTTTCAACCCCTTCCTATTTACGAAGCTCCAATGTTTGAACAAGAAGTTGTTGGTTTGTCTATGTTAGAACGTGTAGGAGATTCTTTATTTAAAACTGATCATTCCCCTACAGAAGTGAAATTTAACGGGCGCACTCAATATGTAAAAAAGGATGGCGATGAGTATATTTTCGTTCTGTCCATTCCCTTCTCAAACAAAAGTGAACTTTCCTTAAATCAAAAAGGTGATGAACTTATTATTCGAGCTGGTTCTGTTAAACGGAACATCACGTTACCAAAAACATTAACACACCTTTCTATTCAAGGAGCAAAATTTGAAGAAGATGTACTAAATATTCGGTTTGGAGGTGTAGTACATGCATGAGGAATTACTACGAAGGGTAATTCGTACAAAAGTAAAAGTCGGGATGCATATATTAGAAGAGCTACCTAATCCCATCCAGCATTCAGCTAAGCAAATATTAAATATTTTACAAGAGGAACTAGCTGCTTATCCGAAAGAACAAGAGCATCATGAAGTTAATTTAAAAAATATCATAATTGAATAACTATCTCTGTATAGAGGGCCTTTTTTAGGCTTTCTATACTTTATTGGAGTGATGTAAATTGATGAAAAAACATCCCACTACTATATTCTGGATCATTCCCTTATTATTTTTCATTCATAACCTTGAAGAAGCTTTCCAAATGCCACAATACCTTGCTAATCAATTTTCAATCCGTCTTATAACTAGCCAACAATTTTTCATTGCCATTTCCGTATTAACAATCTTTGTATTACTTATCGTCTTTCTATATCAACTTAACTTCTTGTCTTCTATATGCTGGATTATTTTTATACAAGGGGCCATCTTCTTCAACTCTGTTCAACATATTATTTTGTTTTTCATTTATCGCTCCTATAACCCCGGCGTAATATCAGCATTTTTCATTACTCTCTTTTCTATTTTCTTTTTTTTATCAAAAAAACACTTAATTCATCCAAAGCAATTCGTAATTACACTCCTTTTCAGCTTATTTTCTTATCCCATTATAATTTGGATTACCTTACTGTTCGCTAGCTACTTTCATTCATAAAAAAAGACCAGGAAAACTCCTGGTCTATCACTCTACTTAACAAACATTGGATTCTATGTTATACAAAATTGGAAGGTACAGAATTAGGGTTTGTTTGTTAAGTTTATATGTTGAACGAACTAACAGCGGAGGGGGTTCCTTCTGTTAGTCCATTAAACCCAATGATTATTTTACGATTTTTTCAAGCTCATCAAGTGAAAGATCTACTGAAATGGAACCATCATTTGTTTCTTTCTTAATTGCGTCTGTTACTTCTTTTGAATGATATAGTTCAATTACTTTTTTCAATGTTGGATCATCTTTATCTTTCGTACGAGCTGCAAAAATATTAATATATGGCTTCGCATTTGCATTCTTTGGATCTTCTAAGAAAATAGGATCCTTAGCTGGATCTAATCCAGCTTGACCAGCAACACCGTTATTAATAACTGATGCCGCTACATCTTTTAACACACGAGGTGTTTGCTGTGCGATAACCGGTGTAATTTTTAATTTCTTCGGATTTTCAGCAATACCGCTTGGATCTCCAAATAGACCAAAGTCTTTTTTAAGCTTTAATAATCCAGCTGCATCAAGAAGTTTTAATGCCCGTGCTTGGTTCGTTGGATCGTTTGGAATTGCAATTTCTGAACCATCTGGGATTTCATTTGCTTTCTTATATTTTTCAGAGTATAAACCCATTGGCGCAATTTGCGTTGTACCAACAGCTGTAATATCTAACTTATGCTCTTTTTTAAATTGCTCTAAGAAAGCAATATGCTGGAATGAGTTTAATTCAATATCTCCATCAGCTAACGCTTTATTTGGCGTTGTGTAATCAGAGAACTCCACCAGTTTAATCTTAATCCCTTCTTTTTCAGCTTTTTTCTTCAAAATTTCCCAAGCGTCTCCATCCGTTCCAGTTACACCGACGCGAACTACTTTTTCTTTCGCTCCTGCACCCGTGTCTCCACTTGAGCAGCCGCTTAATGCTGAGACTCCTACAATCGCTGATAATGCAAATGCTAAAATTTTCTTCATTTTCTTTTCCTCTCTTCCTTTTTATGATCTGCGTAACAAGACTTTCGCAAAGTAGTTTCCTAAATTTTGAGCTATCTGTACGAGAATGATAAGTAACACGACCGTTACGAACATAACTGATGTATCAAAACGTTGATAACCATATGTCATTGCCAAGTCACCAAGACCGCCACCACCGACAAGCCCAGCAACTGCAGAGAATTCAATTAAACCAACTGTCATAAATGTGACACCTAAGATTAATGGTGCTAACGCTTCTGGTACAAGGATTTCAAAAACAATTCTAATTGGCGAGGCGCCCATTGCTTGCGCTGCTTCAATTACTCCTTTCGGAACGGAAACAAGGTTTGTTTCAACCATTCTAGCAATACCAATTGATGCGACTAACGTCATCGGGAAAATTGCCGCTGCTGTTCCAATCGTCGTTCCGATAACACTTCTTGTTAGTGGACTTAAGGCTACTAAAAAGATAATGAATGGTACCGGACGAATTGTATTAATTATGATGTTAAGAATAGAAAAGACCCATTTATTTTCTAAAAAGTTTCCTTTTCTCGTTACATATAAAAGTAAACCTAGAGGTATATCCAGAATTGTAGCAAATATAAGGGTTACAATTACCATTAAGAGGGTATCCCCCGTCGCATCTAGTATACGCGGCCAAAATATACTCCAATCAACTCGCATGAGCTTCTACCTCCTTCAGCTGCACTTGCAGTCTTAGATGTTGTAATGCTTTTTGAATTTCCCTCTGCTCACCTTGCAACTCTACAAGAAGATTTCCAAATAGCACATTTTGAAGTTCAATAATATTTCCGTACAGTACATTTACATCGACGTTATAGTTTTTTGCGATATATGATAGTACCGGCTGTCCTGTCTCCTCACCAGTAAATGTTAGACGATAAATTTGACCACCATTTTGAATTTTCGCTAGAACACTTTCCGGTAAATGATCATTAATGACAGAACGTACAAAGTTTTGAGTCGTCTTTGTTTTTGGTTGTGTGAAAACATCAAACAGTTTTCCTTCTTCAATAACTTTTCCCTTCTCCATTACAGCTACACGGTGACAAATTTCTTTCACAATATGCATTTCATGTGTAATAAGAAGAATTGTTAAATTGTATTCTCGATTTACTTTCTTTAATAAGTTTAGAATTTCTGTCGTTGTTTCTGGATCTAAGGCTGATGTTGCCTCATCACATATAAGAATATCTGGCGATGTCGCAAGTGCTCTAGCAATGCCCACACGCTGCTTTTGTCCACCTGATAGCTGCTCTGGGTAATAGTTTGCTTTATCTTCTAACCCTACAAACTTCAGCAGTTCATTTACTCTTTTTTTTATCTCATTCTTTGGTACTTTCGCTAACTTTAATGGATAAGCAATATTTCCAAATACTGTTCTTGAATTAAATAAATTAAAACTTTGAAAAATCATTCCAATTCTTTGTCTCAGTTTACGTAATTCTTTCGTCGATAATGATGTAATATCTTTATCATCTATTGAAATCGTTCCTGCCGTCGGTCTCTCTAACATATTTACTAAGCGTAATAACGTACTCTTTCCAGCGCCACTAAAACCGATAATGCCAAAAATTTCGCCTTTCTCAACTGATAATGTTACATCCTCCACCGCATGAACAGATTGGCCAGCTGATTCATACACTTTACTTACATTGTTAAAAGAAATCATTTTTTTCCCTCCTATATGCTGTAAAAACTTGAAGCAGAGCTTTCGAGGTAAAATAAAAAGTGCCCTCCTTCTTATCAACCATAAAGATAAGAAGGAGAGCACTTATATGTACTCGTTCACATCTTCTCATCTTCCAAGCCTTTATATGGCTTGCTGGAGTTAGCACGGTATTAAAAAACCCGTTGCTGAGGTATCGTAGGGCCAGTCCCTCCACCTCTCTGGATAAGAATGTATCGATTTAATTGTCGTTTAATTAATTCTCATTATAGAACTCAGAATAATAAGAGTCAATACATTTTTTAGAAAAATATTAATTATTCCTTTATTAAAATTTCCAGATGAATATTCATCTGAAAAATAGTAACTTTCAAGGTTATTTAAAATTCTTCTTCCTCATATTTTTAAACAGGAGAATCCTCTCTACGAATTGAATAAATTTATTTGAATATGAAACTCGGAGGAAGATAAATATATGAAAACAGCTCTTTTACTCGTCGATATTCAAAACGATTATTTTCCAAATGGAAAGATGGAATTGCGTAATCCAGTAGAAGCAAGCGAATATGCTAATCAGTTATTACAACACTTTAGAACAAACAGCGAACCTATTTTTCATATCCAACACGTAGCTATAAAAGATGACGCTACTTTTTTCCTACCTAATACAGAAGGTGTACATATTCATGAAAGCGTACGTCCACTTAGAGAAGAAACAGTTATAGTCAAACATTATCCAAATAGCTTCCGAGAAACTAATCTTCTAGAGCAATTAAAACGTTTAAATATTGAACATGTCGTTGTATGCGGGATGATGACTCATATGTGTATCGATGCAACAGTAAGGGCTGCATTCGATTTTGGCTTTCAATGTACCGTTATACATGACGCTTGTGCTACAAAAGACCTTTCTTTTAAGAACGCTACTATACCAGCTGTTTATATTCACAATACAATTTTAGCTAGTTTAAATGGCGTATATGCAAATGTAATAAGCACGCAAGAATTTTTAGCTACATAAAAAAACACTCCTTTCAGTGAGCAAAACTGAAAGGAGTGTTCCTTGTCGAACCATAGATTTTCTTTCAAATTGTATTATACAGGAAATTCTCAAAATGAATACTAAAAAATATGACTAATAAGTCAACTTTTCTCATCATTTTATTTCTGTTCACATGTTTATCACGCTATTAATAGGTTTTAGCTCATTCTCTTCGAACGACGGTAATATATGGGGGTTCAATTTTAAAAGGAGCTCTTCACATTCTGTGAAGAGCTCCTCTACTATTTCTTATAAAGTTTCAGAAGTAGTTTTTGCTTGCATGTGAAGTGCTAAGTAATCAGGTCCACCAGCTTTAGAGTCTGTACCAGACATGTTAAAGCCACCGAATGGTTGGTAACCTACGATTGCACCAGTACATCCACGGTTGAAGTATAAGTTACCAACGTGGAAGTCTTCGCGTGCTTTTTCAATATGGTCACGGTTGTTAGTAATAACAGCACCTGTTAAACCGTATTCCGTATTGTTTGCAATTGCAAGTGCATGATCAAAGTCTTTCGCTTTACAGAATGCTACTACTGGTCCGAAGATTTCTTCTTTCATTAAGCGAGCATCTTCTGCAACGTCAGCAACGATTGTTGGTTGGATGAACCAGCCTTTAGAATCGTCTCCTTCGCCACCTGCTAAGATTCTACCTTCTTCTTTACCAATTGCAACATAGCTCATTACTTTATCAAATGCAGCTTGGTCATTAACAGGACCCATGTTTGTACCTAATACTGCTGGGTTAGCAACTTTTAATTCTTTTGTTAATTCAACAGCACGATTTAATACGTGATCGTATACATCTTCATGGATTACTGCACGAGAACATGCAGAACATTTTTGTCCTGAGAATCCGAATGCTGATGCAACGATAGACTTAGCTGCTAATTCAAGATCTGCTTCTTTATCAACAACGATTGTATCTTTACCGCCCATTTCAGCGATAACACGTTTTAACCAAATTTGTCCTGGGTTTACTTTCGCTGCACGCTCGTAGATACGGATACCTACATCACGAGATCCCGTGAAGCTTACGAAACGTGTACGAGGATGATCTACTAAGTAGTCACCAACTTCAGAACCGTTACCTGGAACGAAGTTTACTACGCCAGCTGGTAAGCCAGCTTCTTCTAATACTTCCATAAATTTCGCTGCTACTACAGGAGTTGTACTAGCTGGTTTTAGTAATACTGTGTTACCAGAAACTAAAGCAGCTGTTGTCATACCTGCCATAATTGCGAATGGGAAGTTCCAAGGAGAAATGATAACACCTACTCCTAATGGAATGTAAGAGAAACGATTATATTCAATTGGACGGCTTTCTACTGGAATACCGTCTTTTAATTTTAACATTTGACGACCATAATATTCCATAAAGTCGATTGCTTCTGCTGTATCAGCATCTGCCTCATTCCATGGCTTACCTGCTTCTTTTACAAGAATAGCAGAGAATTCATGTTTTCTGCGACGAACGATTGCTGCAGCACGGAATAAAATGTCTGCACGCATTTCTGGCTTTGATTTTCTCCAAGTTTGGAATGTTTCATCCGCTACTTGCATTGCTTTTTCAGCTAACTCACGGCTTGCTTTTGAAACACGACCAACAAGTTCCTCTTTATTTGCAGGGTTTACAGAAACAATTTTGTCTTCTGTAGTGATTTTTTCTCCCCCAATAATTAATGGATAGTCTTGTCCAAGATAAGATTCTACTTTCTTTAAACCTTCTTCAAACGCTAATTTGTTAGCCTCCACTGAAAAATCTGTAAATGGCTCATGTTTGTATGCTACTACCATTTTTTTAGCCTCCCCTTAGAAAAACGTTTACATTTTACAACATTATTCTACACGATAATTTAGATTTATTCAAATATTCCTAGACTTATATTTTAAAAATTAATAAATTTTTAAAATATAATAAAAAAAGAGATTCATACATGCGTATGAATCTACAAAATATGAGTATATTCCAAAACATTTTTCCCAATCAATAATATAGTAACTAATAAAAATAAAGTTCTTACATATCCAACACCTTTTTGAACCGCAAACTTCGATCCAAAATAAGCACCTAAGATCATTGATAATCCCATGATAATACCGTATTCAAAATGAATTATGTCTAAAAATAAAAAAGTAATTAAAGATACAATATTACTAACAAAGTTCAAAAGTTTTCCAGATGCTGCCGCTTGAATAAAATCCAAGCCAATTAATAAAAATGCAAAAATTAAAAACGACCCTGTCCCTGGTCCAAAAAAACCATCATAAAATCCTATCATTAAAGTAGCAAAGAAAAATATTAATGTTTTTCTTTGCGTCATCTTCTTATAGGTAGACACACTTCCCCAATTCTTTTTTGCAATAATATAAATAGCAATAAATACTAACATTACAAGTACTAATGGGCGTAAAATATCCGATGGAATAAATTTTACTACTAAAGCACCTGCAACAGCTCCAACAATAGTTAACGGGATTAACTTTCCTACAATTTTAAAATCAACTTTTCCTGATCGAATGAAATACATCGCACTCGTAAACGTCCCCATTGTTGCCGCTAATTTATTCGTTGCAATTGCCGAAGCTGGCGATAAGCCAACAAACATAAGTGCAGGAAGCGAAATTAACCCTCCTCCTCCAACAACGGAATCAATAAAAGCTGCTAAAAAACCGAATGCAATTAATAAAATAATGACTTGAAAACTTAATTCTTCCATGAGCTTTACCCCTTACCCCTATTTTTTACAACATTTTAAATTATAACAAAATTATATAAGAAAAAAAGCTGTTCCATAGAGGAACAGCCTTCATATTTAATCTAAAATTTTCACAAGTGGTTCATCTTGTTTTGCTTCACGTATAATAATAGCTTCTGGGCGTTCTACAGATTTAATCGTTACTTGTACTTTCATATAATTCGGGAAGTATTCCATAACAAGCCCTGCCACATATTGTGTAAAACCAACTATTTCAGCTTTTCCATTAAACTGGACAGGAATATCAAGCTTCATTTCTCTTAATTCATCATCTCTATACATACCAGTACCAATAACAGCTGTATAGTCGCCTTGGAAATAATCGCTTAGTTTTGCCTTAAAGTTGGATACTCTTGCAAGATCTTCACGTTTATTATCTGTTTTCGCTTGCTCTGATGGGAACAAATAATATTTTTCATTAATTTGTTTCCAATCTTCAACCGTTTCACTACCTTTTTCGACATTTGCATAAGAAACAAAATTACCTGGCACGAGCGAAGACTTTGGAGCTTGGCGATAAATCGCAAATGTTATCGGAATATTTTTTGTTTCAGGTTCTTTTTGATGTATGACTTTCAAAATTTCTTGCGCCATTTTTTTCCCTTCAGCTAACATCTTTTCATCTGGGATTGCAGCTTCACGTGGGTAACCATGCTCTTCGTTAAAATATTGAACAGAATTCATCGCTAATCCAACTACCATACCAACACGTTCCTCGCCGTTATCGCCTTTTTTCACGTAATAATCATGCTCTAAAATATTTGAAATATATATTGGATTTTTTTTATTTTTCACTTCTAGTGATTCGGATCCTGTTCCTAATGCAGGATTTAATCCTATATTAGGAAATTTAACTGCATCTTTTTTTAATTTTTCCTCTAGTTCCTTTTGTTCAGCATCTGTACGTTTTCTTTTAACAAGCATCTGTATAGTTTGAGTATCTAGAGCTTTTCCGCCTTTTAAAAAATTATCTTTCGTACTAAATGATTCTTTTGCAATTCGCATTAATCCTGTTTCAAATTCATCTATATCAAGGCGACTATTTAACCCTTGCACCACTAAACCACGTGCCTTTCCACCATCAAATGGAATAGTCGTCTTATAATATTCATCCGAAATAGCGTATTTTGGAACAACTGATTGTTCTTTTGCTTTCCCCGATTTCCCAGCCACTTTTTCATCTTTGTCGGCACCTGCACTACACCCACTTACAAGTAGGCCAAGGCTTAATACCGCTAATGCTATTTTTTTCATGGTAAGTTTGCACCTCTTACTTATTTAGCTCTTGTAAGAACCTCTCTTCATTCCAAACCTCAACATTATGTTTCTCCGCTTGTGCTAATTTCGAACCAGCTGCTTCACCTGCAACAACTAAATCCGTACTCTTACTAACACTTCCTGTTACTTTTCCACCTAATGCCTCAATCTTCTTCTTCGCTTCACTTCGTCCCATAACTTCTAGCTTACCTGTTAAAACAACCGTTTTTCCTGCGAAGTAAGATTCAACATTTTGTAAATCTGCAATTTTTATACCTTTGTATGTCATATTCACGCCATACTCTTTAAACTGCTGTAATAACTCTAATACATCTTCATTATCAAAATATGTCACAACAGATTGAGCCATTTTTTCGCCAATTTCATTAATTGCTTTTAGTTCTTCTTCCGTTGCTTTTACAAGCTCATCCATCGTTTCAAAGTGCTCTGCAAATGTACGTGCTGCTTTCGCTCCAACGTGGCGAATTCCAAGACCAAATAATAATCGCTCTAACGAGTTTTCTTTAGAATTTTCAATTGCTTGTATTAAGTTTGTTGCTGATTTTTCACCAAAACGTTCTAACTGTAATAATTGCTCTTTCGTCAATGCATATAAATCAGCAAATGTACGAATGTAATCAGCATCAAAGAGTTGTGTAATGACACGTTCTCCAAGTCCATCAATATTCATTGCATTTCTTGAAACGAAATGGATTAACCCTTCTCGAATTTGAGCAGGACAAGTTGGATTTATACAACGAAGTGCTACTTCTTCTTCTAAACGAACAAGTTCACTCTCACATGCTGGACAATGAGTTGGCATGCGGTATTCTTCTTCCTCACCAGTACGCTTATCAAAAATAACGTTCACAACTTCAGGAATAATATCTCCAGCCTTCTTCACAACAACGTAGTCACCAATTCGAATGTCTTTTTCACGAATTAAATCTTCGTTATGTAAAGAAGCACGACGAACAATCGTACCAGCAACTCTCACTGGCTCTAGTTCTGCAGTCGGTGTTACAACCCCTGTTCGGCCAACACTTAATTCAATGCCTGTTAATCTCGTTACAACTTCTTCAGCCGGGAATTTATAAGCAATCGCCCATCTTGGACTCTTCGCTGTAGTTCCTAGGCTTTCTTGAAGGGCAACATCATCTACTTTTATAACGATTCCATCAATCTCATAATCAAGATGCGGACGTTTTTCTTGCCATTCTTCTACATAAGCTATAACTTCTTCAATTGTTTCACATGTACGGCGATTTGGATTTGTCTTAAATCCAAGTTCACCTAAGAAATCCAGCGATTCACCATGTGATGAAATTGTTTTTTCTTCTACATTCGCAAGACCATACACAAACATAGATAAGTTACGCTTCGCTGCAATTTTCGGATCAAGTTGACGTATTGAACCTGCTGCTGCATTACGCGGATTCGCAAATACATCTTCTCCATTTTGCTCTTTTTCTTCATTTAGTTTAACGAATGAACGCTTCGGCATATATGCTTCGCCTCGTGCTTCTAACGTTACTTCTTCATTTAAACGCAGTGGGATAGCTTTAATCGTTTTTAAATTTTGAGTAATATCTTCACCCGTTACACCATCACCACGTGTCGCCCCTTGAATGAAGCGTCCTTTTTCATAATGAAGCGAAACGGCAAGCCCGTCAATTTTTAATTCACATATATATCTTACATTCGCACCATCAATTCCTTGACGTACTCTTCTGTCGAAATCACGTAAATCTCCTTCGTTAAATGCATTTCCTAAACTTAACATTGGTGACTTATGTGTTACTTTTTCAAATATATCAAGAACAGTCCCCCCAACGCGAACGGAGGGAGAATCTTCACTCATAAACTCTGGGTTCTCTGCTTCTAATTTTATAAGCTCCTGCATATTACGGTCATATTCCGCGTCAGAAACAGAAGGATTGTCTAATACGTGATATTGATAGTTAAATGTATTTAACAAGTCACGTAATTCTTCTATACGTTTTTTTACTATCTCTTTTGACATATCCTCATTCCTTTCCTATTGTTTCGTCACAGGTGCAAATTTTGCTAACAAACGTTTAACACCAATTGGGCTTGGGAACGCAATATCTAATTCTTTTGCATCACCTTCACCTTTTACACTTACAACTGTACCGACTCCCCATTTTTGGTGGGAAGCTTTATCTCCTACAGCCCAGCCAATTTGTTCGCCACCTGTCGTCTTAGCTGCAGGGCGCGCGAAAGCTGAACGAGAGCGTGTTGCTGTTGTGATTGTCGTTTTGCCGCTACTTGCCGTTCTGCCTTTTGTACCAAACGATGTTTCACGCTTCGGCGCTGTTTCATTTAATGATTCCACTAGTTCTGTCGGTATTTCTGTAATAAATCGAGACGCAGCGTTCATACTTGTTCTACCAAATAATGTACGCATTTGCGCGTTAGATAAATATAGCTCTTCTTCTGCACGAGTAATACCTACATAAGCAAGACGACGTTCTTCTTGCATTTCATCCTCTTCCATAAGAGAACGAGTATGAGGGAATATCCCTTCCTCTAAGCCAACAATAAAGACAACCGGGAACTCTAATCCTTTCGCCGAGTGCATCGTCATTAAAATAACTTCTTCACCAGCAGTTGGGTCTTCATCTACACGATCAATATCAGCAACAAGTGCTAAATCTGTTAAGAATGCAACAAGGCTCTTATCTTCGCTTTGAGATTCAAATGTTTGCGTAACAGATAAGAACTCGTCTAAGTTTTCTAAACGACCTTCCGCTTCTAAAGAACGTTCATTTTTCAACATATCGCGATAGCCTGTTTTTTCAATAACTTCTTCTACTAATTCTGTAACAGATAAATACTCTTGCATATTTACCCAGTTATTTAATAAATTCGCGAATTCTTTTACTGCCTTTGTAATTTTTGCACTTACTCCAACATGCTCAATCTTATCAAATACAGCAGTTAATGAAATTCCATTTTGCACACCGTAATTAATAATTTTATCGATAGAAGTCGCACCAATGCCACGCTTTGGCACATTTATAATACGTGCAAAACTAATTTCATCATCTGGATTACCGATTAAACGTAAGTACGCCAAAATATCTTTAATCTCTTTACGATCGTAGAACTTCGTACCCCCGACAATTTTATACGGAATGTTAGATTTAAGGAAAATCTCCTCGACCATACGAGACTGAGCATTCGTACGATATAGCACTGCAAAATCAGTATATTTTCGTTTCCCCATTTGAATATCGTCACGAATTTTTTTTGCAACAAAATACGCTTCGTCCTTTTCAGTTGCAGCACGATAATACGAGATGTTACTTCCAACTTGATTGTCTGTCCATAATTTCTTCGGCTTACGATTCGTATTTTTTTCAATAACAGCATTCGCTGCATTTAAAATATTTTGTGACGAACGATAGTTTTGTTCTAACAGAATTACTTGTGCATTCTCATAGTCTTTTTCGAATGACAAAATGTTAGAAATATCTGCACCACGCCAGCGATAAATAGACTGGTCAGAGTCACCCACAACGCAAAGATTTTTAAAACGCGCTGCCAAATGTTTAACAAGAAGATATTGCGCTTTATTTGTATCTTGATACTCATCAACATGAATATATTGGAACTTACGCTGATAAAACTCTAATACTTCTGGAACACGTTCAAATAGCTGAATCGTCGTCATAATTAAATCATCAAAGTCTAATGAATTATTTTTCAAAAGACGTTTTTGATACTCTGTGTATACATCGCTCGTTAATTTTTCATATGGATCAGCCATTGTAATTTTTTTTGCATATTTATCCGCAGATAACAGTTCATTTTTCGCATTACTAATGCCCGCTAAAATAGAGCGCGGCTCAAATTTCTTCGGATCAACATTGCGCTCTTTCATAATTTTTTTGACTACAGTTAGCTGATCACCTGAATCTAAGATTGTAAAGTTACGATTAATACCAATACGATCGATATCGCGTCGTAAAATACGTACACACATAGAGTGAAACGTCGAAATCCAAATATCTTCTGCTTCTGGTCCCACAAGTGTATCAATACGCTCACGCATTTCACGAGCTGCTTTATTGGTGAAGGTAATAGCTAGTACATTCCATGGTGCTACACCTTTTTCACCAAGTAAATACGCAATACGATGTGTTAACACACGTGTCTTACCACTACCTGCACCTGCCATTAATAGAAGTGGTCCATTCGTTGTTTGTACTGCTTTTTGTTGCTGTGGATTTAAACCGTTTAATAACTTATCTGTCATACTCATATACGCCTGCACCTACTCTCCTTTTACTGCTTTAACTGTTTTTAACGCCGATTTTATATCATCATAAATAATATTTCCAACAACTACTGTATCAGCATATTGTGCCATTTCTTTCGCCTGTTCTGCATTAGAAATACCACCGCCATAATATAACTTAGCTTGTTTCAATTCTGCTTTTACATTTTTAACAAGTTCAACATCTCCATACGTACCGCTATATTCTAAATAAAATATCGGTAAACGTAATAGCTTGTCTGCTAAACGAGCATATGCAATAACGTCATCTTCTGTTATATCACATTTCGCTTCTGTAAGCTGGGCTACTTTCGCTTCTGGATTTAAAACACAATACCCTTCCATAAAAATTTCGTCCCAGTCCATAATATCCCCAAATTCTTTCAATGCCTCATGATGAACACCTGTTACCCATTCTACTTTTCGGCTATTTAAAACACTTGGGATGTAATAAAAATCAAATCCTGGTGTAATTGCTTCTACATCAGAAACCTCTAATACACAAGGAACTGCATATCTACGAATGCTAACTAGCATGTGTAATACGTTATCAATTGTAACTCCATCACTTCCGCCTACAATAACCGCATCAGTTCCAGACTCACAAATCATTTCTAAATGTTCATCGCTTAACTCCTTATTTGGATCAAGCTTAAATACATGTTTCCATCCGGAAATATCGTACATGAAAACACCCTTCCTTTTCTCTAGTTATATATATTCCTGTTCAAAATAACAGTTTATTTTCATCATTATTGTTTTAACTTCATCTTAAATATTTGTTTAAAACGGAGAATTAAGTTTGGAATTACCTCTTCCATATTTTTTAAACTAGAGGATTTAATTTTGAAGTTCCTTTTATGCATTCTTTCATTATAACAAAAAAAGTTACTTACACACACGCACATTCCAACATCTTTTTCCACGTCAAATGTTGGATTACATATCCCAAAAATCAAACGGGATACTAATAAAAGAAATAGTATTATCTATTTCAACTTTCATAAAAAGGAGTGTTTTTCTAATGAAGCAAAATATCGGGACAATAAACGCTCTAATTCGAATTACACTTGGGCTCGTCCTCTTCGGATGTAGTGCAACTAAACTTGTACGCAAGCCGTGGTGCACTTGGTCTAACATTTTTCTATGGATTGGTGCAATGAAAGTTGCAGAAGGAATTGTTCGTTTCTGCCCTGTTGTTGAAATGTGGAAATTCGGAAAATACATGAATATGGGGGCATTTAAAATGCCTAGCATGAATTTTGCTGAAAAAGGACATGCTAAAGAAGAAGTGAATCAAACTTCCACTCATGACAAGCCAGAGTCAAAAGGAAGTTATGACGCTTCTGACAAAGAGATTGAGTCAGCGATTGAAGATATAATCCTGGCAAAACCGCTTTGAATCATTTGTCACGATGCAAGATGCTCTCAAAGGGACTTAGCTGCTGCAGTGGGCGGTTAAGTCTTCTTTATTTTACCATAAAGCAGAACGTATATTCTCTTTTTGAACCTTAAAATGTATATAAAAGATATCAACCAATAAAATTCAGAAAATTAGATGCATACCTCTTGCTTAAAATGATATAAAAGTGATATCATTTTTATATCAGGAGGCGATCATATGAAAGAAAAACAAGTATTTTATGTAAATGGTTTTCTCGGTATTATTGGAATTTTGATTTTAGCTGCTATCGGTGTATTTTTCCTTGCACAAGAAATTTTCATAGGAGCGGCACTAACTATTATATTAGCCGCAGTTCTCGCTACAGGTATCGGTATTGTTCAACCGAATCAAGCGAAGGTTATTACGTTCTTCGGTAATTATTTAGGAACAATTCGTCAAAACGGTTTATTTTTAACGATTCCGTTCGCATTCCGTCAAACTGTATCTTTACGTGTTGAAAACTTTAACAGTAAAAAATTAAAAGTAAATGACGTTGATGGAAATCCAATTGAAATTGCAGCTGTTATCGTATATAAAGTTGTTGATTCTGCAAAAGCAATGTTTGGTGTTGAACATTATGATCGATTTGTAGAAATTCAAAGCGAAACGGCAATCCGCCATGTTGCAACAAAATATCCTTATGACAATTTCCAAGATGAAACCTGCGTTACGTTACGCGGAAATACTGAAGAAATCTCTGAGGAATTAAAACGTGAGTTAGAGGCGCGTCTTGAAATTGCTGGTGTAGAAGTATTAGAAACTCGTTTAACGCACTTAGCTTACGCAACAGAAATTGCCCATGCAATGCTACAACGCCAGCAAGCAAAAGCAGTATTAGCTGCTAGAAAAGAAATTGTTGAAGGTGCTGTGAAGATGGCGAAAGATTCCATCCATATGTTAGATGAAGAAGGCGTACTAGAACTCGATGACGAGCGTAAAGCAAATATGGTAAACAACTTATTAGTTGCCATCGTTTCAGATAAAGGTGCGCAGCCAGTTATTAATACAGGAAGCCTATACTAAGGGCTATAAGTAATTATGGCTAAAAAGAAAAGCTTTCCATTACGTATTGATCCTGAATTACACGCAGTCATCGAAAAATGGGCAAATGATGAATTTCGTAGCGTCAATGCACACATCGAGTATTTACTTCGAGAAATGGCAAAGCAAAAAGGGAAATTAAAAAAAGATAAAGATGCATAAAAAATCCCGCTGATTCCTCAGCGGGATTTTTACATATTAACTTTTCGTCATCTCATGCCCAATTGCACGATATCCTATGTCACTTCGATAAAATAGACCATCACTCTCAATTTTACCGATTTCTTTATATACTTTATCTTTTGCTTCTTGTAAACTATTTGCCTTACAAGCAACAAATAATACACGGCCACCGTTCGTTACAAAGTCCCCATGTTTCATTGCTGTACCTGCATGGAAAACAATCACATTTTGCAGTGCATCTAGTCCGCTAATAATATCACCTTTTTTATATGCTTCTGGATATCCTTTAGAAGCAAGTACAACACCGATTACCGCTTCTTCTGACCATTGTAACATTAGTTCACTTTCATCTAATACAGCGTTACATACATCAACTAAATCGTTTTCTAATCGAGGTAATACAACTTCTGTTTCAGGATCACCGAAGCGTGCATTAAATTCAATTACCTTCGGACCATCATTTGTTAAAATAAGACCTGCGTATAAAATACCTGTAAACGAACGGTTTTCTTCAATCATCGCCTTAGCAGTTGGATGCAATACGGTTTGAATCGCTTCTTGAACTGCTGATTCTGGAATTTGTGGTACTGGAGAATATGCACCCATTCCGCCCGTATTTGGACCTTTATCACCATCAAAAGCTCTTTTATGATCTTGGGCGATTATCATTGGATGTACAGTTGTTCCATTCACGAATGCCATTAATGAAAATTCTTGTCCATCTAAAAACTCTTCAATAACAACCTTCTTACTTGCCGCGCCGAATTTCACATCTTGCAGCATTTCTTTCACAGCTTGTAATGCCTCTTCAAGCGTCATCGCTACCGTTACACCTTTACCCGCAGCTAAGCCGTCAGCTTTAATAACGATTGGTGCACCAATTTTTTGAATGTACTGTACTGCTTCTTCATAATCTGTAAAAGTTTCGTACGCCGCAGTTGGAATATCATACTTTTTCATAAGCTCTTTTGTAAAAGCTTTACTACCTTCAATAACAGCAGCCGCTTTATTCGGACCAAATACGCGAAGTCCCTCTTCTTTAAAACGATCAACAATTCCATTCATAAGCGGAATTTCTGGTCCAACGAAAGTTAACTCAACATTATTCTCTTTTGCAAATAAAACTAATGCATCAAAATCATTTTCATCAATATCAACTGGTGTTGCAACATCTCTCATACCTTCATTACCTGGTGCTACATATACCTTTTCTACTTTTTCAGATTGTGCAAACTTCCAAGCTAAAGCATGCTCACGCCCACCGCGGCCAATTACTAAAACATTCATATTTCATCCCCCAATAATTAAATAAGTACAAACTAGAAGCTATGCTCCTAGTTTGCTTTTTCATATCAATAAAAGGTTATCTCGACCGGACTTTTTAAACATCCATATCAATAAAGGTTTAAAAAGGAGGATTAAGAGAACCGATCAGGTCTAGGCGCATTTGCCAGGAGGACACGGAGTGTAGCTTTCCTACATGAGTACCGCACTGGCGATGCAACGACGACATGCGAAGGTTATCTTAACCGGACTTTTTAAACATCCTCTATTAGTGTTTGAAATGACGTACGCCAGTGAACACCATAGCAATCCCATAAGTATCTGCCACTTTAATAGAATCTTCATCACGGATTGATCCGCCCGGTTGAATGATTGCTGTAATTCCTGCTTTTGCTGCTTCTTCTAATGTATCTGGCATTGGGAAGAAAGCATCAGATGCAAGTGCGCTACCTTGTGCTTTTTCACCAGCTTGTGTAATTGCGATTTTTGCAGAACCTACACGGTTCATCTGTCCCGCACCGACACCAATTGTCATATCATCTTTCGCTAAAACAATTGCGTTTGATTTCACATGTTTTACAACTTTCCAAGCGAGTTTTAAATCTTTCCATTCTTGCTCTGAAGGTTCACGTTTCGTTGGAATTGAAATTGTACTTTCATCTAATGATAACGTATCTTCCTCTTGAACGAGAAGTCCACCTTGTATAGAAGTTAGCTTTTTGCTTGCACTTGTCGCTTTTTCAATATTTATAGTTAATAAACGTAAGTTCTTCTTACTTTGCAACACTTCTAAAGCTTCTTGTGAGAACGAAGGTGCGATAACAATTTCTAAGAAAATTTCATGTAACTTTTCTGCTGTAGCTTTATCAATTTCACGATTTGCTGCGATAATACCGCCGAAGATTGATACTGGATCTGCTTCATAAGCACGAGTATATGCTTCGTGAATATTAGTTCCTACTCCAACACCACATGGATTCATATGTTTTACTGCTACTACTGCTGGTTCTGTAAATTCTTTTACGATGCTAAGCGCTGCGTCTGCATCATTAATATTGTTATACGATAATTCCTTACCGTGTAATTGTTCTGCGTATGCAACAGAAGAAGTTGCTGCGAATGGCGCTTTATAGAAAGTTGCTTTTTGATGTGGGTTCTCGCCATAACGTAAGTCTTGCTTTTTCTCAAATGTCACGGTTAATGTTTCTGGACTTTCTTCACCCATTTGCTCTGTTAAGTAGTTAGAAATTAGCGCATCATACGCTGCTGTATGACGGAATACTTTCGCTGCTAGTTTACGTTTTGTTTCCTCTGCTACTTCACCGTTCTCTTTCAGTTCTGCTAACACAATATCATAATCTACTGGATCTACAATTACCGATACGAATTTATGATTTTTCGCAGCAGAGCGAATCATTGTTGGGCCACCGATATCAATATTTTCAATTGCATCAGCAAATGTTACATCAGGCTTAGCGATTGTTTCTTTAAATGGGTATAAGTTAACAACAACAAAGTCAATTGGCTCTATACCTAACTCATTCATTTGTGTTACATGTGTTTCATTATCACGAACTGCTAATAGACCACCATGAATATTTGGATGTAATGTTTTCACACGGCCATCCATAATTTCAGGGAAACCAGTTACTTCAGAAATGCCGATTACTTGTAAGCCGTTTTCTTCTAGTAACTTTTTCGTACCACCTGTTGAAATAACTTCAATCCCTTGTTCTAGTAATCCTTTAACAAATTCTACTACTCCTGTTTTATCTGAAACACTTACTAATGCACGCTTTTTCATTTATCCTTCACCCCTGGTTGTATGTTAGTTAACAGTTGATTCTTTCACAGACTGAACAATTTGATTCACTGTATTTACGTATAATTTATGTTCAACTTGTTGAATTTTCTTTTGTAAGCTTTCTCTCGTATCCCCTTCAGAAACAGCCACTGCTTCTTGTGCAATAATTGGCCCTGTATCCATACCTGCATCTACATAATGAATTGTTACTCCAGTTACTTTCACACCTGCTTCTAACGCTTGACCGACAGCATCTTTACCCGGAAAGCTCGGTAGTAATGATGGATGAATATTAATAATCTTCCCGCCGTATGCTTCTAATAACGTCGGCCCGATTAAACGCATATATCCAGCTAAAATAACATAATCAATTTCATATTCTTCTAGCTTCTTTAATATCTCTTTTTCAAACGCTTCTTTTGACTCATATGCTTTCGCTGAAAAAGCAAAACACGGAATATGATGATAATTTGCCCGTCCAACAGCGCGTGCTTCTGGTTTATCACATACTAATAAACTAATTTCTGCATCCAATCTTTTTTCTTCTACCGCATTAACGAGAGATTGAAAGTTAGATCCGCTTCCAGAAGCAAAAACTGCTAATCTACTCATAGTGCTGTGCCCCCATTAAAAGTAACGCCAGCTCCTTGTATAGTACGTCCAATAATACGAGCCATTTCTCCTTGCTCTTCAAGAAGACGAACAACATCTTTTGCATCTTCTTCCTTCACTGCTACTACCATACCAATACCCATGTTAAAAATATTGAACATTTCTTTCTCTTCCAGTTTTCCAACTTCTTGAAGCAAACTAAAGATCGGCTGAATTTCCCAAGATCCTAGTTCAATCTCAGCACCGATTCCTTCTGGCAACATGCGTGGAATATTTTCAATAAATCCGCCACCTGTAATATGCGCCATACCGTATACTTCATGTTTCTTCAATAGTTCTAAAATAGGTTTGACATAAATTTTCGTTGGTTTTAATAATTCTTCACCAAGAGGTAGTTCTAAGCGGCCATAAATACGCTCTAAAGATAGTTCTCCATCTTCTAGTAACACTTTTCGTACTAAAGAGTAACCATTGCTATGAATACCGCTAGATGCTAAGCCAATTAGCACGTGACCAGCTTCAATCTTTTCACCTGTTACAATTTTCTTTTTATCAACAATCCCAACTGTAAAACCAGCTAAATCATATTCTTCCGTAGAATACATTCCTGGCATTTCAGCTGTTTCTCCACCGATTAATGCACAACCAGCTTGGCGACAGCCCTCTGATATACCTTTGACGATGTTTTCAATTTTACTAGGTTCAGCTTTACCACAAGCAATATAATCAAGGAAGAAAAGCGGCTCTGCGCCTTGGACAACAATATCATTTACACACATTGCTACTGCATCAATACCAATTGTGTCATGTTTATCTGCCATAAAAGCGAGCATCAATTTCGTTCCCACGCCATCTGTTCCAGATACTAATACAGGTTCTTCTAATGCAAATTTTGATAGATCAAACATACCTCCAAAACCGCCTAAACCGCCTAGTACTTCTTTTCTCATAGTTGTTTGTACGTGTTTTTTCATGCGAGATACCGCTTCATATCCAGCTTCAATATCTACTCCTGCTTGCTTATATGCATTCGCCATCGTTATTTACACCTCGTCTTTTAATTTCTCCCCATCCAGGGCGGGCTATTTTAAGAAAGGATCTAGCTTCTACATCAAAAGAAGTAGAAGCTTTTCTCACTTTTCTTATTTCATGCTTTCTAAAAGCTCTTGCTCATAATCATAAAGAGCTGTTGGATAGTCCCCATTAAAGTAAGCCATGCATAGGCCGCCATATTTCCCTTCATATGGACGTCCAATTGCATCTACTAATCCATCTTCACTTAAAAATGTTAAAGAATCTGCTCCGATCATTTCACGGATTTCTTCTACTGTATGATTTGCTGCAATTAATTCTTTTCTCGTTTGAATATCAATGCCATAGAAACATGGATATTTCAGAGGTGGTGAAGCAATTCTTACGTGAACTTCTGTCGCTCCAGCCTCACGAAGCATACGAACAATTCGTTTACTTGTCGTTCCTCTTACGATAGAGTCATCAATCATAACAACTCGTTTCCCTTCAACTACACCTCTTACTGCGGAAAGCTTCATCTTAACCCCTTGCTCGCGCAGTTCTTGAGAAGGTTGAATAAACGTACGTCCAACGTAACGATTTTTAATTAATCCTAACTCATATGGAATACCTGTCGCCTCCGCATAGCCAATCGCAGCTGAAATACTAGAGTCTGGTACACCAGTAACAACATCTGCTTCAATAGGAGCTTCTGCCGCTAAACGTTTCCCCATATTCTTACGTGCTGCATGAACATTAACGCCTGCAATATTAGAATCTGGTCGTGCAAAGTAAATATATTCCATACTACAAATTGCATGTTCTACATCGTTTGTGAAACGATCTACGTGAATTCCTTCATCATTAATGATAAGTAATTCACCCGGTTCTACATCACGAATGTATGTTGCACCTACTACATCAAAAGCACATGTTTCAGATGCTACAACGTAAGCATCCCCCATCTTTCCAATTGAAAGCGGACGGAACCCATTCGGATCTAATGCAACGATCATTTCATTTCCAGTTAGTAAAAGATACGCAAACGCACCTTTCACTTTATTTAAAGCCTCTTTTACACTTTCAATTAAAGAATCTTTCGTGCTACGTTTAATAAGATGTAAAAGTACTTCTGTATCTGAACTAGTTTGAAAAATACTGCCCTCTGCTTCTAATTCACGACGAAGCATTTTTGCGTTAATTAAATTTCCGTTATGAGCTAACGCCATACTATGATCGGAAAAACGGAACAACAATGGTTGAACGTTAGCAACTTCACTTCCACCAGCTGTTGCATATCGTACATGTCCGATTGCTGATTTTCCATTTAATCCTTCTAGCTCACCTCTTGAAAACACTTCTGATATTAAACCTAACCCCTTGTGACCGACGATTTTTTCCCCATTATTTACGACAATGCCTGCGCCTTCTTGCCCACGGTGCTGTAAACTGTGCAATCCGTAGTATGAAACTTGTGCTGCATTTTCATGCCCCCAAATTCCGAAAACGCCACATTCTTCGTTTAACCCCTTTATTTCAGCAAGCATGGGATTGCCCCTTTCCAAGCCTTTCTCATTTCATCTACATTTGCTGTAAGTAATACTTCATTTTCTTCATTATGAATTGTTACTTCATTTGTACTTGTTACTTCTCCAACTTGGATTGCTTCTACCACTTTCTCAAACGCCTCTTTATTTTCACGTTTTACAGTTATCACGAAGCGAGACTGTGATTCAGCGAATAATGCTGCTGTTGCTTCTCCATCTAATTTCACAGTAGCACCTAAGCCTTTAGCACCAATTGCACTTTCTGAAATCGCAACTGCTAAACCACCTTCAGCAACATCATGTGCAGATTGAACAAGACCAGCTTGAATTGCTTCTAATACTTGTTTTTGGCGTTTTAATTCTACATCTAAATCGATACTTGGTGATTGACCGAAAATTTTGCCGTGAATCATTTTCTGTAATTCACTTCCGCCAAACTCAGCTTTCGTCTCACCAATTACATACACTAAATCACCAGCTTGCTTAAACTCTTGTGTTGTTACATGTTTTAAGTCATGCACAAGTCCGACCATCCCAACAGTTGGTGTTGGATATACAGCTTCACCACTACGCTCGTTATACATCGATACGTTTCCGCCGATAACTGGTGTTTGTAATGTGCGACAAGCTTCACTCATACCGTCTACTGATTTCTCAATCTGCCAGAAGATTTCTGGTTTTTCTGGGTTACCGAAGTTTAAGCAATCTGTAATTGCAAGTGGCTCTCCGCCAGAACATACGATATTACGCGCTGCCTCTGCTACTGCAATTTTACCGCCCATCTCTGGGTCTAGATAAATGTAGCGAGAGTTACAATCTGTCGTCATTGCTAATCCTTTTTCTGTACCGCGTACACGTACAACTGCAGCATCTGAACCTGGCATAACAACTGTGCTTGTGCGAACCTGGTAATCGTATTGATCGTATACCCACTCTTTACTTGCAATTGTTGGTTGCTGTAATAAAGCAAATAACGCGTCTTTATAATTTTCTACTTTTGGCGTTTCCATTTTCATTGCTTGGAATTCAGCAAAGTATGCTGCTTCTTTTGATGGCTTATGATAAATTGGTGCTTCTTCTGCTAAAGCATCTGCTGGAACTTCAGCTACCTTTTCACCTTTATGGAATAAACGAAGCATTTTATCTTCTGTTACTTTCCCCATCGTAACCGCTGCAAGACCATACTTCTCAAATAAATCTACTATTTCTTGTTCTCTACCTTTTTTCACGACAATTAACATACGCTCTTGTGATTCAGATAGCATCATTTCATATGGTGTCATTCCTGTTTCACGCTGTGGTACATCATCTAAGTACATTTCAATACCCATTCCTGCTTTACTTGCCATTTCTGCAGATGATGATGTTAAACCAGCCGCACCCATATCTTGAATTCCAACAAGTGCATCAGATTGAATTAATTCTAAACACGCTTCAATAAGAAGTTTTTCCATAAATGGATCCCCTACTTGAACCGCTGGACGTTTCGCTTCTGAGCTTTCAGATAGTTCTTCCGACGCGAATGTTGCACCGTGAATACCGTCACGACCAGTTGACGCTCCTACGTACATTACTGTGTTACCAGCACCGTGCGCTTGCCCTTTTTTAATGTCTTCGTGGTTAATCAAACCTACGCACATTGCATTTACAAGTGGATTTCCTTCATAACATGGATCAAATTGTACTTCGCCGCCAACAGTCGGAATACCGATGCAGTTACCGTATCCTGCAATTCCTGCTACTACTTCTTCGAATAAATATTTCACACGTGGTGACTGTAATTCACCGAAACGAAGTGAGTTTAATAGCGCTACCGGACGTGCTCCCATAGAGAATACGTCACGAATAATACCACCAACACCTGTTGCAGCTCCTTGATATGGTTCAATAGCTGAAGGATGGTTATGACTTTCCATTTTAAATACAACTGCTTGATTATCACCGATATCTACAATTCCAGCACCTTCTCCAGGTCCTTGCAGAACGCGCTCACCTGTAGTTGGAAACTTACGAAGAACTGGTTTCGAATTTTTATAACTACAATGTTCAGACCACATTACAGAGAATAACCCTGTTTCTGTATAATTTGGCAGACGACCTAAAATCTTTTCAACCATGGCAAACTCTTCGTCTGTTAGCCCCATTTCCGCATATATACGCTCTTCTTTAATTTGTGTTGGATTTGGTTCAAGCATTAACGACATATGTTTCCCTCCACTGTTTTAAGATAGATTGAAAGACTTTTAACCCTTCAGCACCGCCAAGTAATTCATCTACAGCACGCTCTGGGTGTGGCATCATACCAAGTACATTTCCTTTTTCATTTACAATACCAGCAATATCTGAAACGCTACCATTAGGGTTTTCTACGTAACGGAATGCGATTTGATTGTTCTCTTCTAATTGTTTAAGAGTCGCTTCATCACAATAGTAATTCCCCTCACCATGCGCAATTGGAATATTAATTACTTCATTTTTTCCATATTGTGATGTAAACATCGTTTCATTATTTTCAACTCGCAACTGAACAGTGCGACACATAAATTTTAAGTTTTCGTTTCTCATTAACGCTCCTGGTAGTAATCCTGATTCAACAAGAATCTGGAATCCATTACATACACCTAAAATCGGCTTTCCTTGCTCAGCAGCTTTTTGCACTGCTTTCATTGCATTAGCAAAGCGAGAGATAGCACCGCAGCGTAAGTAATCACCATAAGAAAATCCACCTGGTAGTAGAATTGCATCATATTCATCTAAATTCTCTGTATCGTGCCAAACGTAATCTACTTCTTCGCCAAGCTCATCTTTAATTGCATGGAACATATCGACATCACAGTTCGAACCCGGAAATACTATTACGGCAAATTTCACTGTGCGACAACCTCCTCAACTTCATAACGGAAGTCTTCCATTACAACGTTCGCTAATAGTTTTTCACACATTTCCTTTACCTTGCTATCTAAATCAGATACAGATTTATCAATTGTTAGTTCCATGTACTTTCCGATTCGAACATCTTGTACTTCTGTGAATGAAAGACTATGAAGTGCTCCTTTTACTGCTGTTCCTTGTGGATCTAATACGCTCTCTCTTAATGTTACATATACCTTAACTTTATACATGTGAAATTCCCCCTAAACGTTTTAAAATCTCTTCATAAGCATCTGTTAAATTTCCAAGATCACGACGGAATACGTCTTTATCAAACTTTTCATTACTCGTTTCATCCCATAAACGGCAAGTATCTGGTGAAATTTCATCCGCTAAAATGATTTCTCCTTCTTCCGTTACACCAAACTCTAATTTGAAATCTACTAATCTTACACGACAGCTTGCGAAATGATCAATCAACACTTGATTGATTTGTAGAGCCATATCTCGTAATACACTTACTTGCTCTGGTGATGCAACGTTTAATACACGAATATGATCTTCCGTTACAAGCGGATCTCCTAAATCATCATCTTTGAAGTAAAATTCTACGATTGGTTCTGCAAGTACAGTTCCCTCTTCCATTCCTAATCGTTTTGAAAGACTTCCTGCAATTACATTTCTTGTGACAACTTCTAAAGGAATAATACTCACTTTTTTAACAAGTTGTTGTGTTTCAGATAACTTCTCAACAAAATGCGTTTTAATTCCCACTTCTTGTAACTTTCTGAACAATAAAGTTGTAATTTCATTGTTCAAACGACCTTTTCCTGTAATCGTCTCTTTTTTCTCCCCATTGAAAGCAGTCGCACTATCTTTGTACTCTACCCAAACCATATCTGCTGATTCTGTACGATAAATTCTTTTTGCCTTACCTTCATACAGCAATTCTAGCTTTTGCATTTCGCAAGCCCCCTGTAGTTTGAAAAATGTGAATAATGTTTTTATAAAGAATGGCACAGAATGACTCTATTCTGTGCCATATGAAATTTTACGCTTCGTTTAATCCAAGGCGTTCAAAGATTGTATCAACGTGTTGCATATGATGCTCATAGTTGAAGCATTCATTAATTTCTTCTTGTGTTAACTTGCTTGTAATACGCTCATCAGCTTCTACAAGCTCTTTAAATTGTACTTGTGTTTCCCAAGCTTCCATCGCTTTAGGCTGTACGATATCATAAGCTTCTTCACGTACCATACCTTTGTCAATTAGTGTAAGCATTACGCGCTGAGAATAAATTAAGCCGTATGTTCTTGTCATATTGCGTTTCATATTCTCTGGGTATACAGTTAAGTTTTTAACGATATTACCAAAGCGATTTAACATGTAATTTAACGCGATTGTAGCATCTGGTAAAATTACGCGTTCTGCCGAAGAGTGAGAAATGTCACGCTCATGCCATAATGGAACATTTTCGTAAGCTGTCATCATATAACCGCGGATAACACGAGCTAAACCAGTCATATTTTCAGAACCAATTGGATTACGTTTATGTGGCATTGCAGAAGAACCTTTTTGACCTTTTGCGAAAGCTTCTTCAACTTCACGTGTTTCACTCTTTTGTAAACCACGAATCTCAACTGCCATCTTTTCGATAGATGTTGCAATTAGTGCAAGTGTTGACATGTAGTGTGCGTGACGATCACGTTGCAATGTTTGTGTTGAAATTGGTGCTGCTTCTAATCCTAAGTTTTCACAAACATATTTTTCTACGAATGGATCGATATTTGCATATGTACCAACCGCACCAGATAGTTTACCAACACGAACTGTATCAGCAGCTTGTTTGAAACGCTCTACGTTACGTTTCATTTCTTCATACCAAAGACCAAGTTTTAAACCAAATGTTGTTGGTTCTGCATGAACACCATGTGTTCTTCCCATCATGATTGTGTATTTATGCTCTTTCGCTTTGTTAGCTAAAATGCTTACAAAGTTTTCTAAGTCTTTTAATATAATTTCATTCGCTTGTTTTAAAATGTAAGATAACGCTGTATCTACTACGTCTGTAGATGTTAAACCGTAATGAACCCATTTACGTTCCTCACCTAATGCTGGCGTTTCTGATACAGCACGAGTGAATGCAACTACGTCATGACGTGTTTCTTTTTCAATTTCATAAATACGATCAATATCAAATGATGCATGTTCACGAATTTTTTTAACATCTTCTTTTGGAATATCGCCAAGCTCAGCCCATGCTTCACAAGCTAAAATCTCAACTTCTAACCACGCTTTAAATTTGTTCTCTTCCGTCCAAATCGCACCCATTTCAGGGCGTGTATAACGACTAATCATCTTTTTCCCTCCAACAGTTGTTCTTGATGGTCCCAAATATGCAAACTCTTCGCTTTTTCTAGAGCGACTTCAATATTATCATTTAAAATATTAACATGCCCCATTTTTCGCTGTGCTTTTGCTTCTTCTTTTCCATACAAGTGTAAATAGCACCCGGTTAATCTATTCACTTGTCTTAGGACCCCTTCTATATGTTCGCCTAAAATGTTTACCATGACAACTGGTTTTAACAAATTTGTTTCTCCTAGAGGTAAATTACAGATTGCTCGAATATGTTGACCAAATTGACTCGTCTCACATGCATCCTGTGTATAGTGTCCTGAATTGTGAGGTCGTGGCGCTAATTCATTAATATAAATCTCACCATTATCTGTAGCAAACATCTCTACAGCTAGTGTTCCCACAAGTTCTAATTCATCCGCAAGTACCTTTGCATAAGCAATTGCTTTTTGAGAAAGCTCTTCTGTAATGCGAGCTGGAACGATAGATTCATGTAAAATGTTATTTACATGAATATTTTCTGCTACTGGAAACACTTTTGTTTCACCACTTACACTACGAATCACAATAACTGATACTTCTTTTTCAAAAGGCACCCATTTCTCTAAAATACATTCTGCTTTATCCACAAGATTTCTTGCTGCCTCAACATCAGCTTCTCTTCTTAAAACAACTTGCCCTTTCCCATCATATCCACCTGTCGTCGTTTTTAAGACGGAAGGGAATGATAACTCAGCAATTGCTTCTGTAAGCTGATCTTGATTTTGAACTAGTCTATACGTTGCTACTGGTAACCCAGCCTTCTCAATCGCATTCTTTTCTGTAAAACGATTTTGCGTTGTATTTAACAACTGACTACCTTGTGGTAAGTACGCATGTTTTTCAAGCCATTGTAAACATCTATAATCAATATTCTCAAATTCATATGTGACAACATCACTTATCTCTGCTAAATGCTGAATTGCTTTTAAATCATCATATGGTGCAACAATTTCAATATCAGCAACTTGTGCACATGGCGAATGCTTTGTAGGATCTAAAACAGCAATTTTATATCCCATCTCCTTAGCTGCCAATGCCATCATTCTTCCTAGCTGGCCGCCTCCAATAATGCCGATTGTTTTTCCAGGTAAAATGATCCTCGTCATACTAGCTCACTACCTTCACGCACATCTTTTTCAATCGCTTCTCGTCTCAATTCTAATGCATCATGTATGTCATCATGGAATGATCCAAGTATTTGTGCGGCAAGTAATCCAGCATTCGTTGAACCGGCTTTACCAATTGCAACAGTTGCAACTGGAACACCTCCTGGCATTTGGACGATGGATAATAATGAATCTAAGCCGTTTAATGCTTTTGATTGAACTGGAACTCCAATTACAGGAAGATTTGTCTTCGCTGCAACCATTCCTGGTAAATGTGCTGCTCCACCAGCTCCAGCAATAATAACTTTCAATCCACGTTCACGAGCCGTCTCTGCATATTCAAACATATAATCCGGAGTCCGATGAGCGGATACAACTTTTTTCTCATACGGTATATTTAATTCATCTAAAATGTCACAAGCATATTTCATTGTTTCCCAGTCTGACGTACTTCCCATTATGACTCCAACTAGTGATTTCATATTAGAATCCCCCCGATTCAAATAAAAAAAGCCTGAAATAGAACAGTTTCTCTTTTACTATGAGAGAAAGCGCTCTACTCAGGCATACGTATCCCTTGTGAATAGAAAAATACCGAGTGACTTTCCCTCATAGTCTAACGAATAACGGTCGTTAGGTAGAGACTTGCAGGCCATATCCCCGCGATTATATGAGGTCTTATATTATTGTTTCTATGGTTATATTAACAATATTTCATAAACAATGTCAATAAATAATCGAATGTTTTTTTATTAGTAGTCAATAACGTTCGTGTTTTAGTTATATTCAAAAGAAGAATTGCAACTATATGCAAGAAGAAAAGGGAATTAGAATATATATTTCTAGACATCTATTTTACGTATAATCTTTTAAATGGCACTTCAGTATGTTTTAAATCAAAATATATACACTCTTGTATTATTATAACGATTTAATTTCTAAGGAGGATAACTGTTAAAGAAAGAACTATGCTATTATCCTATTTATTTTTCTCTATTGCAGTAATTTCTGTAATTATTAAATACTTATTTATAGCATCTCATTATTTAAAATATATACTTATGATAGAAATAATGTGTCCTATTTTAAGTATTACTTTAGTGGCTATTTCATTCTTTTTCGTCTTTAGCTTTATTAAATTTATGGATTATAGCATTCGGTAAATAAAAATAAACACAAAAAAACCTAAGTCGAAATGACTTAGGTTCTTGCTTGGCGACGTCCTACTCTCACAGGGACAAGGTCCCAACTACCATCGGCGCTAGAGAGCTTAACTTCCGTGTTCGGTATGGGAACGGGTGTGACCTCTCTGCCATCATCACCAAACTATTGAAGGCATATTCCTTCAAAACTAGATAACATTGCTACATATTATATGGTTAAGTCCTCGATCTATTAGTATTCGTCAGCTCCACATGTCACCATGCTTCCACCTCGAACCTATCAACCTGATCATCT